>DATJKO010000654.1:0-5376 GCA_035491355.1 Pyrinomonadaceae bacterium | reverse complement strand
GGGAACCTCCTCTTTGCGCCTTTGCGCCTTTGCGGGAAACTCCTCTTTGCGCCTCTGTTGTTTCTTGTCTTAGCTGTTCCCGGAACGTCGCAGCCGAGGCGGCAGATGCAGCCGGCTGATGTCGTGCGAGTGGCTACTGTTGCCGACGCCCAGATCTCTCCCAACGGCCAGTTTGTAGTTTATACGGTCTCGACCGTCGCCGATGACAAGACCGTGAACACGCTGTGGATCGCTCGTGTGATTCCCGAGATCACGTCGGTGCAACCGACTGCACAGCCGACCCCACGTCCGCCGTCGCGCCCCAACGCGCCTTACGTCGAGTGGCCCGACATCCGGGTCGCGCCACGAATGTTATTACCCTCGGGCTGGTCTGCTTCGAATCCGCGTTGGTCCCCTGACGGGAACACCATCGCCTATCTCTCGCAGCAGGATGAACAGGACGGACTCTGGGTCGTGAGACTCGACAAACCCGAGCCCCGGTTCATCGCGTCGATCACGTCAACCAACTTCTTCATCACTTACGCCGGTGAACCATTCTCCTGGTCAGCCGACTCGAAGCGAATCGCCTACATCTCCGCTCGCGCCGAAACACCAGTAACTCCGGATCGAGGCCGTGGCGGCGACGACCCGCGCGTGATCGATCGCATCCAGTACAAGTCGCGCACCGGGTTTTCCGACAATCGTCGCACGCACGTCTGGGTGGTTGACGTCGATCGCCCGGTTCCGCTGCAACTCACGTCCGGCGCCTTTTACGATCACGCCGTTAGTTTCAGTCCGCGCGGCGATGAGGTGGTGTTCCTTTCAAACCATGAGTCCGATCCGGATGCCTTGAACAACTCGGACATCTTCGCCGTCGATCTCGGTGGCCAGACACGCCAGATCACGCAGACGAAAGGTTGCGAATACGATCCAGTCTGGTCTCCCGACGGACGGTCGATCGCTTACACCGCAACCAAGCGCGACGTAACGACGATCGACAGCGTCGCCGAAGACACTCATCTCTGGGTCGTCGCCGCCACCGGTGGCAACGGAAAGGAACTGACGACCGATCAGGATCGACGTGTGCGCGATCCGCGCTGGTCTGCTGACGGACGCTCGATCATGTATCTCGCCGGAGACCAGGGCTACACGACGATCTTTCGCGTCGGTGAAGACGGCGGAAAGATCAGCCGGTTCTCCGTTCGTTTCTGGGATGGCCAGTTGGTCGGTGGGTTCACAGACTCCGATGCGAAAGTCTCAACCGCCACGAATGCGGAGCTGATACCGCCAGTTCCTTTTCAGATCACCAGCTTCAGTTTCAGCCATCGATCGCAAACAATCGGACGGGAGATCTCATTCCCATTTGTCGTCACCTTCGGCACGGCCGTGCGCCCGGCGGAGATCTGGGCCGGATACGGCAGCCCGTACCCGATGCGTCGCCTCAGCGCGCACAACGAGTCGCTAATGCGATCGCTGCGACTCGTCGTCCCTGAAGAGATCAATTACCAAAGCTTCGACGGCACACCGATCCAGGGTTGGGTGATGCGACCCAACGGTTGTTCGAGCGATCGAAAGTGTCCGTTGATACTCAGCGTGCACGGTGGACCACACGGAATGTATGGCTGGTCGTTCAATCCGACTTTTCAGGCTTACGTGGCGCGTGGGTATGGCGTGTTATATCTGAATCCGCGCGGGTCGAGTGGTTACGGGCAGAAGTTTTCTGATGGGACGTTGAACGAGTGGGGCGGCGGTGATTATCGCGATCTGATGTTCGGAGTTGACGAAGCCCTGCGCCGCAACCCGTGGATCGATGGTGCGCGACTCGGCGTAACGGGCGGAAGTTACGGCGGCTTCATGACAAATTGGATCGTCACGCAAACGCCGCGATTCAGGGCCGGTGTGGCGGTAGCGAGCGTCAGCAATCTAATCAGCTTCTATTCAACGTCCGTGTATCAGGACTTGATTCACGCGGAGTTTGGCGGCTTTCCGTGGGACAACTTCGAAGTATTGTGGGAATGGTCGCCGCTGCGTTTCGTCCGGCAGGTGCAGACGCCGACGATGTTCATTCACGGCGAGTTAGACAACGACGTTCACATCACGCAAGCGGAAGAGATGTATATGGCGCTGAAACGACGAGGCGTCGAGACGCTCTTCGTCCGCTATCCGCGCGAAGGTCACAGTCTGCGCGAACCCAAGCATCGCATCGACGCCCTCGAGCGCACGCTGGCGTGGTTCGATCGTTTCGTGAAATGAGTTAGTTCTGCTGTTCCAGCCGCAGACTCGCCACCGCGTACGGGATGTAGACCAGACCCAACGGGTTTCCGTCTTTCAACAGTTCCAGTCTCGCGCCGCGCACCGCTTTCCCGATCGGCATACTCGCCTTATGCGGATCCGCGCCGACGAACCGGGCAAAACATTCCTCGGCAAACTTCGCCGCCAGCGGTTCGAAGATCGTGATCTCCGTGCCGATGACACCCGCCGCCCCACTCTGCTGCACAAATGCGCTGACGAAATTTAGCGAGACCTCCGGATTGAGCGCGATGGTGTGACAGCCGTTGATGAAGACCAGCGGATTCGGTCCGGCCCACTTGATCTTTTCGGCGGGCAGCGACTCTGGTCCAAGGCGATCGTCGACGCCGATTTCGAGATAAGGACGATTGTTGTTAGCTCTGATGCCGCCGTGGCAGTAGAAGTAGATGAACTGAGGCGTAGACGTCTTCAGGCGCTTAACAACCGCTTTATAGCTTTCGTCGCGTTCAAAATTGAGTTTCAGTTTTTTCAGCCTGCCAAGATGAGGGTCGCGCTCGATGAATTTGGGATCCGTCGAGACGGCGGCGACCATTTGCAGGTCGTCCTTGAAAGTGATTACGGGCGGAATATCTTTATGAGTGCCGTCGAGCGTGAGCGGAAGGCCGAGCGCGTGGCGATAGCCCCAGAAGCCGCTCGGACAAACCATCGGCGGGAGATCGCTGACGCTCTTTTCCGGATCGCTTGTAGTCTCGATGATCATTGCTTTGAATGCGCACTTGCCTTTGAAACAGTCGCATTCTTCGAGCGGTGGTCCTCCCGCGCGAGCCTGATCGATGGCGGCCGAGAACGTCGGGCAGAGTTGAAATTCGGTAGTCGCAAAATCGTAGGTGTCCGGCGCCCAGTTGTAGTCGTAAATGATCGCGGCCGGGACTACAACGCGAGGCGAGAGCTTGAGAGCGATTTGGACCATGCCGGGATTGGCCATCACTTCCTGAAGCTCGTCAATGGACTTCGTCAAGTGGGAGGCGAAACCGTCGAAGATGCTCCACCCGGCGCGAGCGAGGAACGCGAGGTCCTTCGCCAGCTTGCTCTTATCGAACGTGCCGCTTTGATAGCGATACGCGAGCGGTTTCGCAGGATCCCAGGGATCGACATTACCCCAGGAAACCTTGTGCATCGCCTGTCGTGCTTCTGTTAGAAAGCCGCCGATTTCCGGTCCGTCGATCTGCGCATCGTCTTTGAACGTTTCGGTTCCGTCGTCACCGAAGAAACGAAAACCGTGTGTGCCGTTGCCGTTGTCATTAACCATCAAGCTGAGCAGGTGCGGCTCCTCAGTCATGCTCTTGAGATGACTGGCGCGCAAACTGTCAGACAGCACATAGTCGAGTTTCTTATCAAATGCCTCCGGCAGCGTCTCCGGTTTTGCTTTGACGTGTGCAGACATGACGTAGGATTGGACCAGCACCTGGGCGCAGTAGATATTGCAACGCAAACGATGCGTTGCCTGGTTCAGTGGAACGCTGATCGGAAAGAGAAGGTGGGTTTCCAGGTAATCCGGTTCCGCCTCCGGAGATAAGGGAAACTTCTTCCTATTTCCCACCTGCCGCAAAACTTTCACGGACCCGTCTTTTTGAATCTTCAGTTCGCCGGTGTCCGCGCCCGGCGAGATCGCGAGTTCGTTTTCAAAACCGAAGAGGGCGACGGTCAGGTTTGCTTCTTCGGGAAGTTTCGTGAGATCGATGTGCGTGTCCTCGCCGATCGCATCTTTTTCTTTGGCGCCGATTTTGAACCAGAAGAAATAGGAATGGCCCGTTTGCAACGCTTCCGTTGGTTTCACCTTCTTGTCGGCGGGCGTTGTGTGCGCAAAGCCGAGGTTGACAAGGTCGCGGCGTGGTGCGGCTTCGAAGCCTGTTTCGGCCGGTTCTTGAGGTGCTGGTGTTGGTGGCGGCGCGGCTGACCCCGGCATCGCTTCAAAGCCTTCGTCATCGTCCGCAGGCTCATATCCGACTTCAACCGGACTGATGTATGCGGTTCCTCCGCCACCCTGGTCGTCGGGCGCGTCGACAGATGCGACACCGCCTGGTTGATCGTCAAAAACGATCGGAATTCCTTCAACCTTGGGCTTCGCGCCCTTTTTCTTCCCTCGAAGCAGAGTGCCGGTGTGCTCACCTGCGTCGCTGATGGTCTTGCGAAACATGTCGACCTGCAAACCGCCCCCGCCCTTCGCCTCCAGCGTGACGAAGAACTGATCGAAGACGAGATAGCGCTGTTCTTCCGAGAGTTGCGCAATCAGACGCTTCGCTTTCCTGCCTTCGGGAAGTGAGAGTTCTTTGACGACTATTCCCTGCGGCAGCGGACACGAATTTGTCAGCTGGATTCGTTCGCTCTTTGTCGGCAGTCGCTTCGCGAGCGCGTGAATCAGAAACGCTGTCACGGCGTCGCGGGTCGAGTTCTTCGCGAGCCAGATCGCTCGGTTAAGCAGACTCTCAGGCAACAGCTTCGTGAGATCGAGAAGCATTGCGAAGCGATTGGCTTGTGTTTGAGACAGGAAGACCTGGACCCGCTCTAAAGTATCCTGGGGCATCTTTTAGAACCTCATGAGGAAAAACTGTTGACGATTACCTGGGCTATTCTCGGCGATCTATTGCGCCCATACCGTGACCCTGCGTTATGGTCTCGGCGTCAGTCGGCTTCGGCGCACGCCCATCGAGGAACCATGCGGCGCTGAAGTTCGGCGCCCTGGCGACCAGGATCACCAGAACGAAGAAGTACATGAAGAACCCCGAAGCGAGGCCGATTCCGTAAGCGCCGAACAGTTCGCTCTTCGCCGGAAACAGCGCCAGCACCGCGGCGCCACCGATCGCGCCAATCAAGGTCACGATGTCACTCAACTGCACATCGTCCTTGCGCCACCGGTTGATGTAGTAAACATACCAACCGACCACTGCTCCGAAACCTCCCGCGCCAATCTTCTGAAGGGTTGAAGCGGCGACTTCTACTGCCGGTTGAGCGGCTTCTAGCATGAGTTTCTCCTTATTTTAACTGTTGGTTGAGTTGCCATAGCGTTTGCGAAGTTCGCTACGCCATTGAGTATGTACCCATAGAGCTACGAGTGCGGCAACCGAGAATGGCGCCGAGGTTGAGAGG
>DATJKO010000653.1:0-4251 GCA_035491355.1 Pyrinomonadaceae bacterium | reverse complement strand
CCGCTGATGCGTTTCGCGAGGCGACCAGGATCGATCCAGATTTCATGATGGGCTACTGGGGCGAAGCGATGACCTTCAATCATCCACTCTGGTCTGAACAGGATCTCACCGCCGCTCGTGCCGTACTCGCGAAGATCAAAGACACACCAAAGCTAAGTGAACGAGAACGCGCGTACTTGAGTGCCGTCAAGGTTCTTTTTGGCGACGGCGACAAACGCGCGCGCGACACCGCCTACTCCGCCGCAATGGAGAAGGTCTATCGCGCCTATCCGGACGATCTCGATGCCGCGGCGCTCTATTCTCTGTCCCTGCTCGGCCTAACGAGCCCGGTGGACAAGAGTTATCGCTTGCACGCGAAAGCGGGTGCGATTGCGCTCGAGGTTTATCAGAAGAACCCGAACCATCCAGGCGCCGCGCATTACATCATTCATGCCTTCGACGATCCGGACCACGCGATCATCGCCTTACCCGCAGCGCGACGTTACGCGAGCATCGCGCCCGAAGCGCATCACGCGCGGCACATGCCGTCGCACATTTTTCTGCAACTCGGCATGTGGCCGGAAGCTGCGGCTTCGAACGAAGCGGCGTGGGCGTCGTCTGACGCGTGGATGAAACGGAAGAACCTTTCTGTAAACGTCCGCGACTATCACAGTTTGCACTGGCTGATGTACGCGTATCTGCAACAGGGTCGATATCAGAAGGCGGAAGAGTTGTTGAAGTTGATGAAAAAGGTGATGTCGGAATCGACGTACGACAACAAGCTGCGGCCGGGTTATTACGAAAATAACTGGGCCAACATGGCGTCAGCGTTCGTCGTCGAAACGGAACGTTGGGGCCTCGCGAGTGAACTGTTCCCCGCCAATAATTCCGCGGCGTCGGCGTCAGCGGGAACAAATGGAAGTCATGGTAGCCATGACGCGACAGTTCGAACGTCGATGGCGAGTCAGAATCTGCCGATCTTTATCCGAGGTTTGGCGTCGGCAGTCAACGGATCAAGCAGTGAGGTTAATTCGATCTCGCCAGTGAATAGGTTGGAAGTCCAGGCGTTAGCTGCGTCGATGAAGAAAGACAACGCGGCGGCGATCGAAACGATGAAAGCGGCTACTTCGTTGGAAGAACAGGGCGGCGCGCCGTATGGCCCACCCGGGCTCATCAAGCCGTCGCATGAACTGTTTGGCGAAATTCTGCTCCGGGCTGGGCAGCCGAAGGAAGCCGCGGAGAAGTTTCAGATGGCGCTCCTGCGACAACCAAACCGTGCGCGATCTTTGTTGGGGCTCGCACGCGCGGCCGCGCAGAGTGGCGACACCGAGACCGCGCGCGCTACCTACGCAAAATTCCTTGATCAGTGGAAAGACGCCGACGCTAATCTACCCGAACTGCGCGAAGCTCGCGATTACGTCGGCAAGAAATAATCACTTCTGTTTGACGTCGTATGCGTAGATCGTGTCCTGGTCGCGCAGGTACAAACGTCCACCCGCAACGACGGGATGCGTCCAGGTCTCCAGTGATCCCGCTTCAATCTTGAAGCGCCCGCGCTCGACGTATCCAGTCGGCGTCGCTTCAACCAATCCCATCACGCCACGCTCACTAAAGCAGTAAAGACGTCCATCGGCGTACACCAGCGATCCTTTTCCTACGCTGCGGTCGCGCCAGGCTATCTCGCCCGTATCAAACTTGAGCGCCGTCAAAATCGCGCTCGAGAACCCGTACAAATAATCGCCCACCAACACAGAACTGCTGTGGTGGTTGCGCATATCTTTCGTAAACCAGAGTTCCTGCGCCGAACCGTCAGGCTTGATCTCGACAACACCGCCGCCGGTGCCATAATCAGAAGAGATAAATACGCGGTTGCCCCGCGCAATCGGCGTCGCCGCGTTCGCTACGTTGTTCGCCGGCTTCGCGTATTCCCACAACAGTTTTCCATCTTTCAGATCCAAGCCGACCGCACGCTGATGCGTAAAGAAAACGACCTGCGTGGCGCCATTGACGTCAACTGGAATGGCCGATGAATAGCCCGCCTTATCGCTCTGGCTCTTCCAGATCACCGAACCATCGCTCTTATTCAACGCGACAATCGACGCGCCTGGACCACCAGGATTCACCAGCAGCTTGTCACCGACAATCAGCGGCGACTCGCTGATCCCCCAGGTGATATTTCGTCCACCAAACTCCTGCAGGATGTTTTTGGACCAGATCAGTTTCCCTGTCTTCACATCGAGGGCTGAAAGATCGCCGCTGCCTCCCAACGCGTACAACCGATCGCCGTCGATGGTGGGCGTGCCGCGTGGTCCATCGCCGCGATCGTTGCGAAACGCGCTGCCGTTCGGGGTGGCCCATGCTTCTTTCCCGGTGGCGGCGTCAAACGCGATGATGAACTCGCGTTCGCCACGCAACCCCATCGTATAGAGCCGGCCATTGGCAACTGAAAACGACGAAAAACCACCGCCTGCTCCCCTGGCCTTCCACAACAACGGCGGCCCTTCCGCCGGCCACTGTTTGAGCAGTCCCGTTTCCTTCGAAATGCCGTCACGGTTTGGCCCACGCCACTGCGGCCAACTCGCGCTGTTCGCCTGGGCCAGCGCAATTGCCGGCACCGCGAGTACAACAGCGGCGATTAATAGGAACTGTAAACGTTTCATCTTCGAACCCCTTTTATCGTTTTCCCGCAAAGGTGCGAAAGACGCAAAGCAAAAATCACAAGCAGAGTAACTATCTTCAAGCTCACTTAACGCCCAGTGCGCCTCTGCCCTTTGCGCCTTTGCGGGAGATTTTCCGTGGGGAGACACGAAAGAAGCAGCTTAAGATTGCGGTTTGAAATAAAGCACCAGACCGCCACCTGCGGCTGCCAGGACGAAACCTAAATAGAGCAACGGGTTCGGCGCGGTCTTTGGCGGATGCAGCCACATCGAGTAAAGCACGTTGACGAGTGGTGCGCCCGCAAAGACCAGCGGCATCACGTACGTCGGCACACCGCCCGAGCGAAACGCAAAGATGATGCAGACAGCGCCCGCCGCACCGAGTGCACCGGCGATGGTGGCCCCGACTGAACCTTTCATCGTGAAGCCGCTAAGCTGACCTTGCGATGAAAGCGTAATGACCGGCACGAGCACGCCGATCAGAAAGTAAGCGAGGCCCACACACAACAAGGCCCGCATTGGATTACCACCAAGCTCAACCTGACCGCGGTGGAGAGCAGGACCATATAGACCCCACGAGAGCGCCGCGCCGAGAGCAAAAATGATCCAGAGCATCAAGACCCTCCGAATATGAAACTCGAAAAAGAGCTTTTCCGTAATCAAACTTTACTTCTTTGATTGCGGGCATTCTAGCAGTCGGTTTCCGAATTGAATAGATAATTAGCAAATCACAAAGGGATTTGCTAAGGTCTGCGAATCACCGTTGGGCCTCCAAAATTTTGCACGGGAGCATTGAATCTTGAAGTCAACTTTTCGCACTGTCTTCCTGCTCGTTCTGTCTCTGTTGTTCGCCTTGCCCGTGTTTGCACAGACGTATCGCGGCGCGGTGCGTGGGAACATTTACGATCCCAACGGGCAGGCGATGCCGGGTGCGGCCGTCACGATAACCAACACGACCACCGGCGAATCGCGCACCGCCACCACCGGCGACCAGGGCGAGTTCGCGATCTCGGCGCTTCCTCCAGGTTTGTATGAAATCCTGATCGAAAAACAAAACTTCGAGAAGTACGCGAACAAGGTTGAGCTTCACGTAAATGAAGTCGTGCGAGCAGACGTAAGACTGATGGTTGGCAGCGTCGGCACTTTCGTAATCGAAACGTTTCAAGGCAACTTGAAGCAAGACTCCGCCGCACTTGGCACTGTCGTCGACAACCGACAGATCACCGGCTTGCCGCTGGACGGCCGCAACTTCTACGAATTGAGTTTGCTGGTTCCGGGCGCAGTGCCGCCCGCGCAAGGATCCGCCGGTTCAGCGCGCGGCGACTTCGCATTCAGCGTTAACGGCGCGCGTGAAGATGCCAACAACTTCCTGCTCGACGGCGTCTACAACATCGATCCGAAACTGAACACGTTCGGCGTGCGTCCGTCGGTCGATGCGATTCGCGAGTTTGAAATGCTGACGAGTACCTACGATGCGTCGTTCGGCCGTAATCCCGGCGCGCAGGTGAACGTTGTCCTGAATTCGGGAACAAACGATTTCCACGGTTCGCTATTCGAGTTTCACCGTAACGCCGCGCTTGATGCTCGTAACTTCTTCGCACCGTCGTCGGAACCG
>DATJKO010000652.1:0-4781 GCA_035491355.1 Pyrinomonadaceae bacterium | reverse complement strand
CGGTGCGAGGTTGTAGATCTCGAGCAATTCGTAGCGACGGCTCTCGCGATGTTGTCGATCGAACCAGCCGCCGAAGTTTCGTTCAGGCGCGATCTGATAAGGCGCGCCGCTGTTGCCGAAGATGTCGCCGTCAAACTGTTTGACGCTGAAGCTGGATTGCAGCAGTGCGCCGGACTTGAACGTCGCCTGCTCGTTGAAGGCGAGAAACCAGCCGCGCTGGTGAGAGTTTGCCGTCGTGTCTGCCGGGTTGAACGTGTTGAGATTGAAGAACTCCTGCTTCTGCGGAAAGATCGAAAAGCTCGCCGTCAGACGGTGGTTTGAATTGATCACGTAATCGAGACGTGAAAACGAATCGAAACTCTCGCGCTGGATATCGCGCTGGCGTTCGTCGAGTTCTTCGAGGCTCGGAACGTTGGTGCGCACGAAGCGGTATTCCAGACTTTGAAAGAAGAAGAGCTTGTCTTTCTTGATCGGACCGCCGACGGCGATACGTGGCGTTACGGCGCCGATGCCGAAGAGCGTGCCGTCGCGCCAACGAGGCCGCGGCAGTACGCCGCTGACGAGATAGCGCAGGTCGTTGCTGCCGGAACGTGTTTCGATCGTCGTTACTGCGCCGGTGAACTTCCCGTACTCGGCTGAATAAGGATTCGAATGGACCTGGATGGTCTCGACGGCTTCGAGTGGTAATTCGATCGCCGGCGTGCCGGTCCAAGGATCGGTAACGTTCAAACTCGAAACGAGAATGCCGCTCTGGCTTGGTCGCGTGCCTTTGATGTTCAGATTGCCGTCGGGGCCGCGCACGACGCCGGGCAATAACGGCAACGCGTCCTGAAACTTTTGATCGATCAGTGGCGCGTCTCGCAGCGAGGCCTGCGTGATGGTTGAAGGCGTGGTCGATTCCGTTCGGTTGGCTTCGGTCGGATCGCTGGTGACGGTGACTGTTTCGTTCAGCGGCAGCGGTTGTAACAGCGCGTCGTGTTCGACAGTCGCGTCGATCTGAAGGCTGAGTTTGTGTTCGTACTTCTTGAACCCCTGAAACTCAACTGAGATCACATAGTCGCCCGCGAGCAGGCCGGTGAACGCGTAAACGCCTTCGAAGTCGGTGACTGTTTCGAGCTTCTTGTCGCCCAGACGCTCGCCGCTGAGATGCACGACGACACCGGGCAATGCTCTGCGCTGATCGGGTATGTCGGCGACGATTTTGCCTCTGATACTCCCGCCTTGCTGCGTCAAGACAGCAGCGCGCGGAGACGTGTGCGAGCCAGCGAAAAAAAGGAGAGTTAGTAACGCGAGGGTTCCCGTAATTCCTTGAGACATCGGCGCTAGGGTAACACGGATCAAAACCAATGGGTGTGGTTGACATTGCGCTCTGTAAGCGGATATAAGCCTGTCACTTAGCCCAGTGAAAAGAAAAGGAGTCCCTCCCATGAAGAGCATCGCCTGTGCGTCGCTCGCAGCGCTGCTGCTCCTGAGTCTTGCGCTCCCCAGCCTGACTCGCGCAGCCGCAGATGGACCATCAGCCACCGGATCGTTTCAGTTCACGTTGGACGATGGACAAGTACGAAATCTTGAATTCAATGCTCGTGTGCAGAACAACGGCCGTACGGTTGGTCAAATGACCTTCAGCGATCAGGCCGCGGTTCCCGTTATTGACCCCGACAACTCGACAGAGATAACCAGTCCCGGCGCGGTGATGACTGCGAAGTTCGACTGTTTGCAGATCACCGGCAATCGCGCCGTGATGAGCGGCCTCGTTTCCGAGTCGAATGTCGCCGCCGCACTCGGACTACGAGTGTTGCTGGTGGTGGAAGACAACGGGGAAGGCGTGAACGTTCCGACTCCCGACAAACTCACCTGGGGAGTCTATCAATCATCGTCTGCGAACTGGATTCCCAAAGACGCCGAGCGCGACGACGACAACGGCGCCAGCCTGACGTGGATCGCGAGAGATGCGGAGCGTGAGGACGACCCCGGCGTGCCGTCAAATCAGAGCAAGACGATCGGCTGCCAGAGTTTTCCGCTTTCGTCGTACTCGTTCGTCGACATCAAACACGGTGGCGGCAACGTCCAGGTTCAGCCGTAAGGGAATTGCGGAATTTCGAATTTCGAATTTCGCACTTCGAATTTCCGCATTTCCTATTTCCTCTTGCCCACGGCGAACAGGCTCTCCGAAGAACGCACGTACATCACACCGTCTGACAACGCAGGCGTGGCCATCAACAGTTCCCCCATCGTGTTCGTCGCGATATGTGAGAACTTCTGACCGGCGGCAATCACGATGATCTCGCCGTCTTCATTTGACAAGTAAATCTTTCCATCCGCCGCGACGGGCGATGCACTGAAGCCGCTGCCTATCACTGGCAGTCGCTGCCGATAGATCTCGTCGCCTGTTTTCAAATTGTAAGCGTCGAAGGTGCCGTTGTTCGCGAGCACGTAGAGAATGCCGTCGTAGATTAGCGGCGTCGGCATGTACGATCCGCGCCCGGTGCGACTCCAGATGACGGAGTCGCTGCTCGTCTTACCTTCAGGCAGCGTGAGATCGCCGCGCGCGCCCGCTTTCACGACAAAGATCGGTCGTTCTGGTCCACGTCCACTTGCGACGACGAGTATGTCGTCGGCGAAGATCGGCGTTGGCGCAGTGATCTTCGAGCTGCGGCCGAGACGCCATAGTTCCTTGCCGGTGCGCGGGTCGTAGCCGCGAATAAAGTTGGACGCGTTCGTTACCAGCTCTTCGCCTCTTGCAGTCGTAGCAACGGTCGGCGAACCCCACGATGGAATCTCGTTGCGGTCAGTTTTCCAAACAGTCGCGCCGGTCTGCGCATTCAACGCGATGATGAACGAATCGGTTTGCGTGTCGCACTGCAGGATCACCAGGTCCTTCCAGATGATGGGTGAACTCGCGGTGCCCCATTCGACAGTCGGAATGTCGTACGCGCCGACGTCGAGCCGGCCAAGATCGGCTTTCCACAGCAGACGCCCGTTAACGTCGTAGGTATAGAGCCCTTGCGAGCCGAACCACGCGACGACGATGCGCCCGTCAGTGGCCGGAGTGGAATTCGCGTACGTCGCCTTGATGTGTCGCTTGTCGCGTGGTTCGCCCTGGTAGGAAACTCGCTCCCAAACAATCTTTCCGGTTTGCTTGTCGAGCGCATAGACGGTCCAGCGCTGTTGCGATCGATCTTTCGACGCGTCGCCGTCGCCGTAGAGTCCTGGCCTGAACGTCGCTTTCGGATCACTGCTGACAGCGCTCGTCACGAAGATGCGATTGCCCCACACGACCGGACTCGAGTGAGCGAGGCCGGGAATCTTCGTGTGCCATAGAATGTTCTCGCCGGTTTTTCCGTTCCACTGATCGGGCAGGTTTTGTCCTTCGGCGATTCCGGATGCGTGCGGTCCGCGAAACGACGGCCAACTTCCGGTCGCAGGCGCCGGTTTCAGGCGTGATGAAAATCGCTCGCCGGCTGTACGGGTGATCTTTCGTACCGGCGTCTCGATCTTTTCGTCTGCCGGTCGCCACGAGCTGCGGTCGAGAATGATTCTTCGCACCTCGCAGTCGTCGGAGATCAGGTCGAACGACATGCCCTTGTCTTTAACATTGACGCGATATTTTCCGGCGCCCTCACAACCCTTTGGCGCACCAGTCATCGCCATCTCCAGCTCATCGCCGGCCTTCTTCCAGTTGCCGTTCAACTTGGGCCAACCGGTGCCTTGCATGGAAAACGTACCGGCGGGATCGAAACGCGCAGTGAACGCACCGAACTTCAATGCCTCCGAAGGGAGCTCTGAAGTCAGAGCCGGTTTCGCAGGTTCTGCAGCAGCCGACTTGCGATGCTTCTCGATGTACTGCTTGGCAAATTCGTTCAGGTGCGGATTGTCGCGCAGGCCGACTTTCTGTGCTTCAGCCTCGGCGTCTTCGATCTTCCAACCGTCGCGCAACACTCGGCGAATCATCCAGAACGCGCCCACGCGAATCGCCGCAGTGCAATGAATGAAGGCGGGCCGGTTCGCCGGGTCGTCTGTGATCTTGAGAAACTCGTCTGCCTGCTCGTCTTTTGGATCGCTGGCCTGGACGGGGATGTTGAAGTAGCGCAGGCCGAGTTCCTTGGCTTTCGCTTCCTCTTCATCGGCGCGATGTTCCGTGGGGCGGCGCAGATTGATGATGGCTTTGACGCCGTCCGCCTTCAGCTGTGCAAGATGCTCGAGCTTGGGTTGTCCGCCCGTGCAGAAGTCTTTGTTCACGCGCAGGAAGTTTCTGATCTGACCCGGATCCTCCTGGGCTCTTATGATCAAGACGCCGAACAAAACGATTGATATGCCAAGGATTATCTTTTTCATGTGTGTCCTCCGGCCAGTAGTCGGGGAATATTATAGACCTAGCACCACCCTCGCAATGACTGGCGAGTTTGCGAGCAGCATAGTGAGCCACGTGCTGCGTCGGTGCAGATCTTCCGCCAGGTACAACATGCGTGGCGGAAAGTAGACCAGCAGCGCGAGGAACGTCAGAAACCCGATGCGCCCGATCAACTCAGCCGCTCCCGACGGCGGACCGAGAGGAAGGTCTGTCAGCAGGTTCCACGCAACCTGAAAAAGGAGCATGTTGACGAAGATGCAGAGATCGCCGAGCCGTTCGCTTGCCGGATGTTGCAGAAATTCATACTTCGGCGGTCTCTGTGCCGGCGAGAAGTAGCGATAGACGACATACGTCTGGAAGATCGTCAGGACCAAGCCGCCGAAGATCAGCGGCAGAAAGATCTCTCCGTTCTCCATTAGTGTCTTGCCAA
>DATJKO010000651.1:0-3115 GCA_035491355.1 Pyrinomonadaceae bacterium | reverse complement strand
GTCGATTAGCTGACAGCATTGGACGATGCGGTCCCAGCTTTCAGCTCCGTAGCTCTGCGCGAGTTGAAGCCGTGCTTGCGCTAAATCGATCTTCTCAGCGGAAGCGAGGTCTTGCGCTTCCTGTTCCAGTTGCGCGAGATCCGGCCGGACCGGAAGTTGGCGCTGCGTAGAATCGTTCGACATCGCCGGGGAATAGTGACGACGAATTGGTAAAATTTCAACTCGCGCCGTCGCCCTCGGTGAGTTTCTTTTTGCTGGCGCGTTTCTCGGCGCGTTCGTACTCGGTGATCAACTGCGCCTCCGCAAGCAACACTTTCCGAAACGAGTTGAGCACGTTCAGCAGCAGGTCGAGTTTGCGTAAACTCTCCCGCCGCGCGCGCACGGTGCCGAGAAAAAATTCGAGTTGAATCCGCCGGCGACAATCGGCGATCGTCACCATGCAGGTGCCCCACTTGTACTCACCACCACGACTCGATTCGACTTCGGTGAGTATGTAGGAAGTATGGCCAGTTGATACTGATGCGAGAAAGGTTCGTTTTCGGTAGAACGCATTATTCATGTGAGGTAGCAGGTCTAAGTTACATCGTTTAGAGCCACGTCTCAACGCGATGATGAGAATCGATCAAATACCGTTGAATTAATTTGCCGCGCGCGTATAATACGCAGGCCTTCTCTCCTTGTCAACGATATTGATTAAATGTCGTCCTCATTCAGGATGGGAAAAGAGGAATAGCAAATGGACCTGCTCGACCATGTCGCAGCACGCATCAAAGAACTGCGTGTCGCCTACAACAGCGGTGAAGGCCTGTCCCAGGAATCACTCGCTGCACACTTGAAAGTCGCGCCGAATACGATCTCCAGATGGGAAACTGGAACGTATCGGCCCAGTCTCAAAGACCTCGAAAGAATTTCACGCTTCTTCGCCGTCTCCATGATGTCGTTCTTTCCCGCACAGCACGTCGACGATGATGAAGACGAGAATCTCAAGGCGCTGCTGCGCACCGCGAGACAGCTTCATCCCGCCGATCTCGAAGAGCTGAAAAAGTACGCCGAGTTTCGCCGCGCGCGCGGCATTTATCAGGGGAAGAGTCGACCGAAGCCGGGCCGGAAGGGAGGAAAACACAAGTGAACCAACAAGCTTATTACGAAGATCTAAAACAACTCGCGCGACAAGTACGCGCTGAATTTGGCTTGCGATCGCCGCGCGTTGTCGAAAGCGACCTGCGACGCATTTATGAGCAGAACGGCATCGTCATCGACGACTGGCCGTATCGCTTGCGAAACCTGCGCGGCGCGTTCATCAGCGATCACCTGGGAACGACAGTGATGCTCGCGAGCGGTCTGCCGCAGGATCCGAAAGTGTTCACGATGGCTCACGAGCTCAAACACTTCTATCGCGATCGACACCTGGGAATTTCGTACTGCGATCAGTCGAACCTGGGTAAGACGCTCGAGATTGGCGCTGAGATCTTTGCCGCTGAACTGTTGTTTCCGGACAAAGACTTCATGACGCACATGCGCTACCTGCGTGTGGGCACGAACCAGTGTCTGCCGCGCACGCTGGTTCGGTTGAAACAAAAGACACGGACCACGTTGAGTTACGCGGGACTCGCGAAAAAAGCGGAACGTCTTGGCTACGCGCCGCCGCGTTCGTTGACGACGATTAAGACGTGGCGCAAGTTCGAAGAGATTTATGGCGAGAGGTCGCGAAGAGTTCCCCAATACTCGCGGCGTCCCGCGCCTTGACACTCAACGGTTGCTGCGTATATTGTCCGCCGCCAAAAGCGGTCTGGATGAATGCTAGGCGGCTCTAAGTCGGATCCCCACCGCGTAAATCATTGCCCTCAGTAAATTGTTCTTGCGCGCTACGCTCAACAGCGTATAGCATGGAGGGCGCATGAGTTCCCGAGAGGATGTTTCCTTCACCTCGGCAGAGTAAGGCGAACACTCACATGACAAACTGCGATCGTTTCGAATGACGATTAGCGTCGTCGTCTGAATTGATCGTGGATGAGAAGGACGAGATCAGTGGCCAACGCGACCTGGAAACGGTCGTCACTCGCCCGGCTTCTGATGCCGTTCTTTTCAACAACAGTACGTGCGGTGCCCCTCGGACGCGTTAATTTTCACTGGTTGCGTTCGCGGGGTATTGGTGTGTCTGTTTTCTCACGTAAACCCTTGATGTCACTCACTTTATTCACAAAATTCCGTTTGAGATTGTCGCTTCCAAACGCACATTGGTAGTGATACGTCATTCGCAGTTGCGAGTGACCAACGTCATTAACCAGAAAGCCCAGGACACGAATGCTGGATCAGCGCCGAGCGGCGACCAGACCAGAAGAGAGACGAGAACAGTTGTTCACCGAGCGGTATGAAAGTCTGCTCGCGTGGGCCATGCGTCTCACCAGCGATCGCGCAGCCGCTGAAGATTTAGTGCAGGACGCGTTCGTGCAATTCATGCTCGGACGCACCGGTCTCGAGCAGATTGAGAATATCGACGGATACCTGAGACGAATGTTGCGCTACATGCACTCCTCCAGAATGAGCCGTCAGGCGCAACGCCTGCAGGACACGGCGCTATCAGTTGCCGATTACGACTCGCTCAGTTTGGGCTGGACGGCAATTGAACCCCCGCGCCGCATGCAGGCCCTGGAAGAGTTGCAACAGATCTGCTCCTACGTTTGTGCGCGAAAGGAATCGTCGCGCGCCGGCAGCGTGCTCATTCTTCGTTACTTTCACGATTATCTGCCGACGGAGATAGCCCGCGTCTTGGGTAGCTCACGTCATTGTGTCGATCAATGGCAGAGACTCGCACGTCGTGAAGTGAAGCTCTTTATGACCGAGCCTAGACGGTTGCGCTTCGTCGATGCCAAACGCGCAGCGGAAAAAGCGGCGAAAAAGCGTTTTGCTTTGAGCGGCGATCCGATGAGTGAGCTACGACGCATGATCTTTCTTTCGTGTCAGGGACCATGCTTGTCCGCGTCAGAGCTAACCGAGATTTACTCGTTGGGCAACGCGGATGTGCTTACGACGTCGACGCTTGCTCACATCGTCAGTTGTTCGTCATGTCTCGAGGCAGTGAACGCTTTGCTCGGTTTGCCTTCGCTGGCGCAAC
>DATJKO010000650.1:0-3971 GCA_035491355.1 Pyrinomonadaceae bacterium | reverse complement strand
CCAGCGAATCAACATCAACGGCGTTCCCGACGGAGCGCGCCTCGGCACCAACAACATCGATCCGGTGACCGGTCAACGATTCGGTAACGACTTCCTTCGTCCGTATCGCGGCTATGCCGACATCAACGTGGTCGCATGGGGTGGCACTTCCAACTACAACTCGTTACAGATGCAGATCGCGCGGCGCTACACGCGAGGTTTTCAGTACGGCGTCGCCTACACCTACTCGAAGTCTTTTGACTACGCTAACGACGACTCCTCTGACGTTTTCTTTGGTCGTCCCTACAAAGATTTCAACTACGCGCCGTCTGATTTCGATCAGACGCACATCCTTACATTCAACTACATCTACGACGTGCCGGGGTTGGGCCGGAAACTCGACAACCGTTTTGTCAAAGCGATCTTCGACAACTGGCAGCTTTCGGGCACTACTTCATACGCCAGTGGCAAACCAAAGAACATTTCGGTGACTTACAATGGCGGCACCACCGACATCACGGGCGGCCAGGTGAATGCCCGCCCGAACGTGATTTGCGATCCGATGCGCAACATCAGTGGCGCCGATCCGACTGGCACGCCATACGTCGTCAACGTCAACTGCTTCGCCAGACCGACGCGCCTGGGGGACATCGGCAACGCGCCGCGTAACCCGTTGCGCATGCCGTCAATCTTCAACAACGACGTTGCGCTGTTCAAGAACATTCCGTTTGGCGAGAAGCGCGCGTTGCAGTTGCGTTGGGAGGTCTACAACGTTTTCAACCACACGAACTTTAGAGACATCGATGCCGGTCTCGCCTTCGACGCTACCGGAAAGCAGACCAACACACGTTTCGGCGCGCCCATTGCAGCGCGCACGCCGCGCGTGATGCAGGCTGCAATCAAGTTCAGCTTTTAAGAGGTGGTCACCTCAGTTTGGATTGAGTTTAATGTTCTAATGCGGGTTCTCTGCACGTTGTTTATGGTGATGAGCCTGGCGCTCGTCGCGCAACCGCAGAACTCACTTCCGCGCGTTTTTCTTCTTGATGCGAAACAACTCGCCGGCGAGCGGCAGCGTACGCGCGCCGGCGATCCTTCATCGAACCCGGCGCTCACTCAACTCGAAGCTGATGCGCGTAGAGCGCTAACCGCTGGTCCATTCACTGTCACAAGCAAGGAAGTCACACCGCCAAGCGGCGACAAGCGCGACTACATGAGCCAGGCGCCTTACTTCTGGCCCGATCCAAACCGCCCAACCGGTCTGCCTTACATTCGACGCGATGGGGAGCGCAATCCCGAGATCGATAAGATCGACAATCATCGTGTTAAGGACCAGATGGAGGCGGCCGTTGAAACACTCGCGCTCGCTTACTACTTCACAGGCAATGAAACATATGCCGCGAGGGCGGGCGAACTGTTGCGCGTGTTCTTCCTGAATCCGAGCACGCGGATGAATCCGAACCTGGAGTTTGCGCAGGGGATTCCGGGAATCAATACCGGTCGCGGGATTGGGTTGATCGAAACGCGCGGGCTAACGCGCGTCGTCGATGCGATTGGACTGTTGCACGGATCAAAGTCATGGACCAGTGAAGATCAACGTGGTCTGGTGGCTTGGTTCGGCGAGTTTCTGCGCTGGATGCTCGAGAGCAAGCACGGACGGGATGAAGCGGCGGCAAAGAACAATCATGGTACGTACTACGACGTGCAGGTCGTTTCATTCGCGCTGTTTGTTGGTGACACGAAGCTGGCGAAGCAGGTTGTGCTTGAGGCGCGGACCAAGCGCATCGCGTTGCAGATCGAGCCGGATGGCTCTCAGCCACTCGAGCTTGAACGCACGCGAGCATGGAGTTACAGCGTAGGCAATCTCGACGGGTTAATGCAGCTTGCGCGGCTCGGCGAAAACGTCGATGTCGATCTGTGGCAATACAAGACGCGTGACGGACGCAGTATTCGCAAGGCGCTGCTCTTTCTTGTCCCGTTTGCCCTGCGCCAGCAGAAGTGGACTTATCAGCAACTCGGCGAGTGGCAGCCGCAGATCCTTCTGCCCTTGATGCAGCGAGCCGCGAAGCATTACCCCGATCCCATCCCCAAATCAGCGTCGGAGCAAGCCTGGCCACATCCGATTCCGGCGCGCGTTCGCGACAGTGGCAATAGAGATCTGATGGTGATGACGCTCGGCGACGTTAAACCGACGATCGCCGACGGTAAGTTCGATCCTGTCAAAGACGAAATGCGTCTTCACGACGGTGCCGTCATCAGGAACTACTTTCGGGACACGCTCAAGATCAAATACTTCCATCCGATCGACAAGTCACGCTTCCCGTTGCCGCCCTCCGGTTGGTGCTCCTGGTACTTCTTCTACCAGGAGATTGATGAAAACGAGATCAAACTTACGGCGCAGTGGATCGCCGGCAACCTGAAAGACTACGGCGTTCAGTACGTGCAGATTGACGATGGCTGGCAAGGCACTGGCCACGGCCTCGGCGAGAACCGCGATTGGTCCACCATCAACAATCGCTTTCCGGGCGGGATGGACGGACTCGCTCGTTACATCAAGTCGCTGGGATTGAAGCCCGGCATCTGGCTCGCGCCGCACGGGCAAAGCAACACCACTGTCGTCAAGAATCATCCGGGCGTTTTCCTGATGAAGCAGGACGGCACGTCAGCGTCAAGTACCTGGGAAGGGACGTATCTCGTCGATCCCTCGGCGCCGGAGACGCAGAAGTATTTGAAAGAATTATTTGCGAAGCTTTCGAGTTGGGGGTACGAGTATTTCAAGATCGACGGGCAGCCGATCGTCGTGCGCGAATACCGCAACAAGAAGGACTTCATGAAGTCGCCGGCTGCCGATCCGGAGGAACTTTATCGCGATACGTTGAAAAGCATCCGCCAGGCAATTGGTCCGGATCGTTATCTGCTCGGTTGCTGGGTGATCCCGCTGGAAGGAGTTGGTTTGATGAACGGGTCGCGGATCGGCGCGGATGTTCTGCCCAACTGGGACGGGTTCAAGTTTGCGATGCGGGCGACGATGCAATACTACTTTCTGCACAACATCGCATGGTACGCGGATCCTGATGTCTTCATCGTGCGATCGCCGCTCGCGCTCGAGCAGGCGCGCGCATGGGCCACGTTGCAGGGGTTGACGGGCCAGGCGGCGTTGATGAGCGACCGCTTGATGGATCTATCGCCGGAGCGCATTGAACTCGTGAAGCGTGTGTACCCGGCGGTCGATATTCGTCCGCTAGATCTGTTTTCGTCGGATCGCAACAAGCGAATCTGGGACCTGAAGATCAATCATCTCGGGCGCGAGTATGACGTTGTCGGTGTTTTCAATTTCGATGAGAGCAAGTCGACGCCGCTATTCGTCAGTTGGAAAGACCTCGGATTGCCTGCCGACGGGCTGGTCCATGTATTCGATTTCTGGAACAAGGAGTATCTGGGCGCCTGGGAGAAAGGGATCAGCGTCGAACTTGCGCCTGCGAGTACGCGCGTGCTGACGCTCGTTCCCGCGACCGATCAGATTCAGTTGGTTTCGACGAGCCGTCATATCACACAGGGTTGGGTCGATCTTGTTTCGCAGTCCTACGATGCTGCGCGCAGTTTGTATTCGGGTCGGAGCAAGGTGGTGAAGAACGATCCATACGAGTTGCGTTTTGCGTTTCCGCGAGGAAAGTATTTTCAGATCAAGAGCGCGACGGCGCGGACGCGCACGGGACGCCTGCCGGTTCGGGTTGCGAATCATCAGGGTTGGGTAGCGGTTGAGTTCACTGCGCCAGAGACGAGTGAAGTTTCATGGGAGGTTGTGTTTGAGCCGGCCCGTGCGTATCACTTTCCGGTGCGTGAGCCCGGGAACTTGTGGGCCGAACGAGCAGGACTCGACGGCGCGAATCTGCGTTGGACCGTGGCGCACCAACCGGCTGCGGGTTATCAAGTCTCGTTGAATGGATCTGTCGTTGGCTTTACACAGACGCAGGTCTTCGCGTTGCGCGGCCTCG
>DATJKO010000649.1:0-11928 GCA_035491355.1 Pyrinomonadaceae bacterium | reverse complement strand
TGTCGCGCTGGATACCTTTGACGTGCTGAAAGTTGACGTAGATGAGAGTCAAAGCCGGCAGGACCACCGCGAGTCCTAACGTCAGGACAAGCCGGAACCGGGTATTGCCTCCCAGGAACGCTCGTCGTTTGAACTTCATGTCCGCCTCCGTGAGTTTGGTCAAAGCGGGGGGAGCATACGCTCAGGCCCCGGGGGGTGTGTCAACACCAGGTAAAAATTTGTTAAGAGTTGTGAATTCGTTGGATTTTACTCTCAGAAAAATGCAAAAGACAGGGATTATCTGCTTTGTTTACGGGCGGGACTGGTCTATAAACTGCCAATGCCGATTGAAACTCGCAATGTCCGCTGGTGGGCGCTGTTACTCGTCACGGCAATCCTCTTGTACCTGTGTTGGCGGATGGTACAGCCGTTCCTGACGGTCATCCTCTGGGCCACGGTCTTAGTAATCCTCTTTTATCCCGTACACAAACGCCTCCTGCTGCGAATCAAGAGCCCCTCTCTTGCGGCGTTGCTGTCATGCCTGCTTGTAATCCTGATCATTCTGGTGCCCGTGGCACTCATTACACTCGCGGTCATCAACGAGCTCGGCGGCGCTGTGGAGGCCGTACAGGCGGGCGTTAACTACGTGCTCGATCCTAACTCGCCGACGACCGGACCACTTCTGAATTTTCTCAATCGCTTCGTCGACATCTCGCACCTTCGGTCCGAAGAGTTTCTGGTCGAACGACTCAGAGGCGCCAGTGCGCAGATCGCAGGCCGAACGCTCGGGTTTATCGGGGGACTCGTGGGCGCGATCATCCAGACGTTCTTTGTAATCTTTACGATGTACTACTTCTTCCGCGACGGCGAGAACATTTCCCGCACTGTCCGCGACACCCTGCCACTCGATCGACCACAAGCCGACAGCATCATGACGCGGACGCGCGAAGTCATCGACGCGAGCGTCTACGGTGTGATCACTATCGCCGCGATCCAGGGCACGCTTGGCGGTTTGGCTTTCTGGATCCTCGGCATTCGCTCGGCAATCATCTGGGCGGTCGTTATGACGTTTCTCTCGATGGTACCAATGCTCGGCGCGTTTATCGTTTGGATGCCCGCGGCGATTTACCTCGCGCTGACCGGACACTGGATCAAGGCGCTGATCCTGACTGCGTGGGGAACGTTGGTGATCGGGATGATTGATAATTTCCTGCGTCCGAAGTTGGTTGGCAGCCGCACGCGTCTTCACGAATTGCTGATTTTCTTCTCCGTTTTGGGTGGTTTGAACGTCTTCGGAGTGCTCGGCGTCGTGCTCGGGCCGGTGGTGCTCGCCATCACACTTTCTTTGATCGATGTTTACCGAACCGCCGGTCGACCTGTCAGCCCGTCCAGTACTGGGTCAGTCTATTGAGACTGCCCCTGATGAGTGATATAAACAAGTCGCCTTTTCCCCCTACAGGTAGCCTCCACTGCAATCATTGACTTAGGTCGATACGTTCTTCGGCAAGGAGGAAAAACACAAATGATGAGTTTCATTTGGTGGATAGTCATCGGGTTGATCGCGGGAGCACTCGCCCGGTTGATCATGCCGGGCAAGGATACGATGGGCATTATCGCAACCATACTGTTGGGGATCGTCGGATCGATTCTCGGCGGCTTGGTAAGCTGGGCGATTTGGGGCGCCGACGAGGCAGGCCGCGGTTTTCGTCCCGCTGGACTCCTGCTGTCGATTATCGGCGCGATCATCGTGCTCTGGATTTGGCGGATGATGAGGAGCCGAAGTACAGTCACTTAAAAACTCTAAGTGCCTGAACTGCCCGACATCGTCGTCTATATCGAAGCTCTCGAAAAACGAATCCAAGGCGCCGTTCTCGAACGCGTGCGTGTAGCCAGTCCGTTTCTGCTGCGTACTGCCGTGCCGCCGCTGTCCAGTGTCGAAGGTAAAGCAGTCATCGAACTGCGGCGGCTCGGTAAACGGATTTGCTTCGGATTCGAAGACGACTTGTGGCTGGTCCTGCATTTGATGATCGCCGGACGGCTGCATTGGTATGAAGATCGGACGAAGGCTGCGAAGGCCCGCGGACTCGCAGCATTCGAGTTCAGCAGCGGTACGTTGACGCTGTCTGAAGCTGGAACGCAGAAGCGGGCGTCGCTGCACGTGGTGCAAGGTGAAGCGGGACTTGAGAGTTTGAATCCCGGCGGGCTGGAAGTTTTCGACGCGAGCGTCGGCGAATTCGCCAAGGCACTTCAGGCAAAAAACCACACGTTGAAACGCGCACTGACCGATCCGCGAATCCTTAGCGGCATCGGCAACGCTTACTCCGACGAGATCCTCTTCGCCGCTCGGCTTTCCCCGTTCACACTTACACAAAAACTCACGACTGACGAAATTTCACGCCTGTTTGAAGCTGTAAAGACGACGTTGACTGAATGGGTCGAACGCTTTCGATCGCAGTACGGCGAGAAGTTTCCCGAGAAAGTCACGGCGTTCCGCCCGGAGATGGCGACGCATGGTCGTTACAAACATCCTTGCCCCCGCTGTGGTAACAAGATTCAGCGTATCCGCTACGGTTCAAACGAAACGAATTACTGTCCAACGTGTCAGACCGGCGGTCGACTGCTCGCAGACCGCGCGCTTTCACGGTTGCTGAAAGACGACTGGCCCCGCACACCTGAAGAACTCGAAAGCCTGACTCGTAACTAGCGTTCGCGTTTCGGATCCGGCTCGGCGTTGACCAGGTGTCGCGTGGTTTGATCGGTGACGCTGAAAGGTGTGGGGATGAATTCGTTTGTTTCCGCGGGACGAAGTGTGCGCTGAGGAGTGGCGTTGAGTTCGGGCGTCGCATCTTCAAGTTCATTGACCCGCTTCCTCTCACGCTCGATAATCTCCGCCTGCCGCCGGCTGACAAACAGGCCGTTGAGGATTAGGGCCAGGCCGACAAAGAACGGGAGCACTCCGGCAATCCACAACCGGGTAACAATCTCCGCCTCATTCGGCAACACGTTGTGCGCAATGCCCTGCATGAAAATGAAGAGAAATATCGACAGTCCGATCCCCGCGCTGCTGACAATCACACCCGCCTTGATCTCGTTGTAACGTTTGACCTCAGGCGTGATGCCCTGGCGACGTTCAATTTCGCGTTTCCGTTGTTCCGCAATCTCCCCGGAACGAAACATCTCGGCGACCCACGTGTCGTTCCAGTTAAACTTCTTGTCAGGGTCCCTAGGTGCCAGCACTTCGCGCACCGCTTCGAGGTTGGCCCCGCAGAACGTGCAGAACTTCACATTGTCAGTCTGATTCGACGCACAGCGCGGACAGATCATCGGCACCTCTTTCTGTAGACCATGGATTCTACCTCATTCGTATAATACGTTTCGATCTACGTTTAAGGTGCGTTAATCTGTAGCGCTCGTCATGAAGGCCATTTCCGCTGAAACCATCGCGCATTACCGCATTATCGAGCCCATCGGAGCCGGTGGTATGGGAGCAGTCTATAAGGCCTTCGACAACAAGCTCCAACGCGTCGTCGCGCTGAAACTCCTCCCGCCCGAATACGTGTCCCAACAGGATCGTCGCCGCCGGTTCTTCCAGGAAGCCCGCGCTGCCTCAGCACTCAGCCATCCCCACATTCTGACGATTTACGAAGTCGGCGAGGACGACGGCAAGCCATACATCGCGATGGAGTTCGTCGAAGGCGAAACGCTGCGACAGAAGATCAAAGCCAACCCCTTGCAGATCCGCGAGACACTCGACATCGCGATTCAGATTGCCGCCGGTCTTTCGCGCGCGCACGAGCTCGGCATCATTCATCGCGATCTAAAACCCGAGAACCTGATGATCAGCCGCGACGGCTACGCCAAGATTCTCGACTTCGGTCTCGCCAAACTCGTCGCCGAACGCGAACGCGCGCTCGTCGCCGATAGCGAACAGAAAACTCTGATTCGTGGCATCGAGACTGAATCGGGGACGTTGATGGGCACCGTCAACTACATGGCGCCCGAACAGTTGTTGGGCCAGCGAGTGGATCGCCGTTGCGACGTCTTTTCGTTCGGGGTCGTGCTGTGCGAGATGTTGACCGGCACGGCGCCCTTCGTTCACGACAATCGCATCGACACGATGCACGCGATCCTTCATCGCGATCCGCGTTTGCCCGGCGCCAACGGCACGGAACTCCCGATCGAGGTGCAAAGAATCCTGACGAAAGCGCTGGCCAAGATCCCGAAAGATCGGTATCAGACCGTCGACGAACTCGCCGGTGAACTAAAAACACTCAAACGCGATCTCGATCTCGGCAAGACGTTGCCGATAGCGGCAAAGACCCGACTCCTGCTCAAGCGCGTCGTCGCGGGCGCGCAAGCGATCGACTACGAGCAGGAACTCAACGAAGCGCAGTTCAAAGCCGTCACGACTACCGAAGGCCCGTTGCTGATCGTCGCCGGCGCCGGTACAGGTAAGACGCGCACGCTCGTTTATCGTGTCGCTCGTCTGGTGGAGATGGGCGCGAAGCCGGAATCAATCCTGCTGCTGACATTCACGCGCCGCGCTGCGGCAAGCATGTTGTCGCGCGCCGCTGCGCTCGCCGACGCACGTTGCCAGCGAGTCTCCGGTGGCACATTCCACTCGCTGGGCCATTCCGTTTTGCGAAAGTATTCAGAGCACACGGGCGTCGATCGAAACTTCACGATCCTTGACCAGAGCGACACTGAAGACTTGATCGATCTGTTGCGTCGCCAGACGAAACTCACTCGCGGCGGCGATGCAAAACACTTTCCGCGCAAACGAACCATCGCCGCGATCTTCAGCATGATGGTCAACAAGGTCCAGACGCTGAAGCAGGTGCTCAAAAACGAGTACCCGCAATTCATCGACGAGCGTCGGAACCTCGATGCGCTCTGCAAAAGCTTCGAAGAGTTCAAGCGCGCCCGCCACATGCTGACTTACGACGATCTGCTCGTGCGCTTGCGCGAGGCACTCGAATCGAGTCAGCCGCTTCGCGAACGACTGTCAGACCAGTATCGCTACATCATGGTGGACGAGTACCAGGACACGAACAAACTCCAGGCGCAGATCGTGAAACTGATGACCGCGCAACACGAAAACGTCGCGGTCGTCGGCGACGAGTTTCAATCAATCTACTCGTTTCGCGGTGCGAGTCATCGCAACATGCTCGAGTTTCCGAAACTGTTTCCGGCGGCGCAGATTATCAAGCTCGAAGAGAACTTTCGCAGCACGCAGCCGATTCTCGACGTCGCGAACGCCATCATTGCCGACGTCAAAGAAAGCTACAAGAAACGGCTCTATTCGCGGATCGAAGGTGGACAGCCGCCGGTGGTCGTCAGTGCGCGCGACGAAAACGAGCAGTCGCGCTTCGTAGCGCAACGCATCGCGGAGCTGCGGGAAGAAGGCGTGCCGTTGCGAGAGATCGCGGTGCTGTTTCGTTCGAGTTCGCACTCGTTCGACCTGGAGATCGAACTCGGCAAGCACGACATTCCGTTCCGCAAGTTTGGCGGGATGCGTTTCGCCGAGTCGGCGCACATCAAAGACGCGCTGGCGTTTCTGCGCGTCGTCGTCAAACCTTCGGACACGCTTTCGTGGTTTCGCTCGCTGAAGTTGATCGATCACATCGGCGACGCGACGGTCTATCAGATCCTCGAGCATCTTGGCGTCGACCAGAAAGAGTTTCGTTCGACGCGAACCAAAGCCGCGCTGTTCAAGAAGCTGCACAAGTTCCCGGGACGTGCCGGTTACCAGGCACAACTCACTCGGCTGGCGCGCGTGTTTACGGCCGTCTGCGAAGGTAAGACACCGAGCGAACAACTGTCAGCGGTTTTGCGTTTCTATCGTCCGATGCTGAAAAACAAGTACGACGACGTGCAGCGGCGCAGCCGCGATCTGGAACACCTGCAATCGATCGCGAAACGCTATAAGACCGCGGCGAAGTTACTCGAGGACGTAGCACTTGATCCCACCGAGGCGGTCCAGGGCGGTGCTTCGCGCAACAGCGGCGGCTTTGTGACGCTTTCGACGGTTCACTCCGCGAAAGGCCTCGAGTGGGACAACCTGTTTGTCATCTGGATGACCGACGGTTGGTTCCCCGCGAACCGTTTTCAGGATGAGTTTGACGATCTTGAAGAAGAGCGCCGGCTACTCTACGTCGCCACGACGCGCGCCAAAAAGGAACTGCACTTCATCTACCCGGCGGTGAATGTCTACATGGGTCCCGAGGTCGACGGCTCACCGACGCTGTCGAGGTTCCTGGAACCGATACCGCCGACGGTCCTGCAACACGCGTCGCTATTGGATGGCAACTGAGTCTTTTGTAAACTGTCGCCGCTTTGTACAAGAGGTCTTTTCTTAGCGCGGTTGTAATCTTTTCTGCGTATCTCTGCGTATCCTCTGTGTCTCTGCGTTAGAGCATACGGTGCAAAAGATCTAACGCAGAGGCACAGAGATACGCAGAGTTCGCAGAGAACTTATAGAGAAACAGGTTTCCAGACTCCTATGCATGTAAACTGTCGCCGTCGCGAATCCAGATCAAGATGACACTCGGCACTGAATGGCTCATCGACGCAAGCGGCTGTGACCCGGCAGCGCTCGCGGACATCAATCGCTTAAAAACCGTTTTCGATCGCGTGATACAGGATCTCGATCTCCACGTGCTCGGCGAGATCGCCTGGCACCAGTTTGAGTCGCCCGCCGGTGTCACCGGGCTGGCGCTGCTCTCGGAATCACATCTCGCCTGTCATACCTACCCCGAATTTCGCGCCGCGACTTTCAATCTCTACTGCTGCCGCGACCGCACGACCTGGCCGTGGGAGCAGATGTTGAAAGAGCTGCTCGGCGCGGTTGACGTCAACGTCCGCGCGTGCGAACGAATCGCCCTTCAAGCCGGAGGGGCCGCTCGATGAGCGCCCTCGTCGCCAATTGCCCGTCCTGCGGCGGGCCGGTTCAGTTCAAGAGTGGACAATCGATCGTCGTCATCTGTGAATACTGCCACTCGGCGGTCGCGCGAACAGATCGCGATCTGAAAGATCTCGGCAAGGTCGCCGAACTCGTCGAAACTGGATCGCCGCTCGATATCGGCTTGCGCGGTAAGTGGAAAGATGTCGACTTCGAATTGACGGGCCGCGCGCAACTCGGTCACGAGATGGGTGGTCAGTGGGACGAATGGTACGCGACGTTTTCTAACGGCTGGCTCGGCTGGCTCGCCGAAGCACAAGGACGCTTCTACCTCACGTTTCAATATCCAGTTCCTGACGGCGTTCAGGTTCCGCAGTTCGATCAACTACAACTCGGTCAGCCCGTTCCCGGTCTGCCGTGGCCGACGCCGCTGATGGTCGCAGAGACGGGACGCGCGACCGCGCGCGGTGCGAAGGGCGAGATTCCGTATCTGCTGACGCCCGGTGAAACCTACTACTACGCAGATCTCTCCGGCGTAAACAACGCGTTCGGCACCCTCGACTACAACGAATCACCGCCGCTCATCTATCTGGGCCAACAGGTCACCCTCGCGGAGCTAGGTATCACAACCACGCGCGCCGTCGAACGTGAAGAACGTCGCGTGGGCGCGGCGCAAGTAAGCTGTCCAAAATGTGCCGGACCACTCGAACTTCGTGCGCCCGACAAAACCGAACGCGTTACCTGTCCGAACTGCAACTCGCTACTCGACGTCAACCAGGGCCAGCTTCAGTTTCTGAAAGCACTGGAAAAGCCGTGGTTCCAGCCGCTGATCCCGATCGGCACTACCGGCGACGTGCCGGAAGGAAAGATGACGGTGATCGGCGCGATGGCCCGCAGCGTCACAGTCGAAGGCGTACAGTACTTCTGGAGCGAGTATCTGCTGTACAACCCGCAGATCGGTTTTCGCTGGTTGGTCCATAGCGACGATCATTGGAACTACGTGCAGGCCGTTCCCCCCGGCGAGGTGATGGAGTCGGCGAAGTCCGTCAGTTTTCGCGGCAAGAATTACAAGATCTTTCAGGACGCGCAGGCGAAAGTCGAAGTCGTGCTGGGCGAGTTTTACTGGAAGGTCGAGACCGGCGAGCAGGTGCGCGGTGTCGACTATGTTGCGCCGCCATACATGCTCTCGAAGGAAGTCTCAACCGTGTACGTGACGGATCCGGAGAATCCGGAGCAGACGCGACGAGCAACGGGCGAGATCAACTGGTCACTCGGCACGTACATCGAGGTGCCGCAGATCGAAAAGGCTTTCAACGTCACCGGACTGCCGCGTCCTTCAGGTGTCGCGCCGAACCAGCCTTACAAACACAAGTGGATTTACAAGTACTGGATCCTGTTCGTGGTGGTCCTGCTGATCACGGGGTTCCTGATGCTTGTAGTTTCCGGCTCCGAAAAAGAGGTCTTCAAGCAAACGGTGACGCTGGCGCCGTTACCGAACGCTGACGGAACGCAGATCTTTTTCAGCGAGCCTTTCGAGTTGACGGGAAGACGAAACATCGAGATCGACGGCGAGTCGCAGGTGCAGAACACGTGGGTGTATCTCGAAGGCGATCTGATCAACGACGACACTGGCGTGGTCCAGTCGTTTCCCATCGACATTTCCTACTACCAGGGAGTCGAAGATGGTGAGTCATGGACCGAGGGCGACCAAAAGGATGCGGCACACACGTCGGCGATGCCATCGGGCCGATACATCCTGCGATTGGAAGGACAGTGGGAGAAGTGGCAGGAGCCCGCGGTGGTTACAGTCAGCGTCAAACAGAACGTCCCGACTGGGTTTAATCTGCTGATCGCGCTGATCGCGATCTCGGTTGGACCAATCGTGATGCTCATCTATCACATCGGCTTCGAACGGCGGCGCTGGTCGGAAAGCATGTTCAGCACCAGCGGCGATGACAATGACAATGGGGATGACGATTAGTCTCCAAAGCAGGTCTCCCGCAAAGGCGCAAAGAAAGGCAAAGGGATTCGTGTTCAGAACAATCGCTCAAGACGGGTGGACCACCCCCTCTTTGGATTTTCCTTTGCGCCTTTGCGCCTTTGCGGGAGACCTGCTTCGCGCCTTTGTGTGAGACCTTGAAGGAGATACACCTATGCTCAAAGCAATCTACACGATCTTTGGAGTCGGCGTTCTGAGCCTGTACTGCATGGGCGCGCTACTCGGATGGGAAGTCGGCGGCGGCACGCGACGACAGTTGCCTCCTGACGCGCGGCAAAATGGTTACCGGTCGTTTCATTTCTGGCACTACGGCTTACACGGAGGAAAATGATGCTGCTTGAATCAGTTGCGTTGAATACAGCGCTCGGTTTAGTAATTCCGATCGATTCGCTGCTGTCAATCGTTGTCACGACCCTGATATTCGTGATCATCGGCCTGATCGTCTTTGCGATCGCGTTCCTGGTCATCGCCAAGGCGACGCCGTTTTCCGTCCGCAAGGAAATTGAAGAGGACCAGAACGTCGCACTGGCGATTGTGATCGCGTCCGTCATACTCGGCAGCGCCCTGATCATCGCGGCAGCGATTCACGGATAATGAGAAAAACCGTTTTCCATTTCTCGTTTGGCATTTCTCGTTTGTCATTTTCCAGACGGTCCGCGAACTAATGGTCGCAGCCAAATGAAAGATGACAAACGGAAAATGAGAAATGGAAAATGAAACGACCGCCGCTACTCTTTCTCAACGTTCTCATCGTCGCCACCTGCGGATTGATTTACGAGCTGCTGGCCGGAACGCTCGCCAGCTACGTTCTCGGCGACTCCGTCACACAGTTTTCCCTCATCATCGGCATCTACCTCTTCGCCATGGGCGTCGGCTCGTGGCTCTCAGGCTTCATCGATAAAGGACTCGCGAAGCGTTTCGTCGACATCGAACTGGCGGTAGCGATTCTCGGTGGGTTTTCCGCTCCGCTGCTGTTCATCTCGTTTTCGCGCGTCAGTTACTTCTACGTCGTGCTCTACTTCGTGGTGTTCGCGATCGGCGTCTTCGTCGGCCTCGAGATACCGCTGCTGCTGCGCATCCTGAAAGACAAACTTGACTTCAAACAACTCGTCTCCCGCGTGCTCGCGTTTGACTACATCGGGGCACTGCTGGCGTCGATTCTGTTTCCGATTCTGTTCGTGCCGCGGCTCGGACTGATCCGTACATCGCTCGTCTTCGGGATGCTGAACGCCTGCGTCGCATTGTGGGGCACCTGGTTGTTACAGCCGCTGATCAAGAGCGGCATCGTTGCGTTGCGGGTAAGAGCGGTGATCGTCATCGTGCTGCTCGTGTTCGGTTTCGTGAAAGCAAACAAACTCACGTCGATGGCGGAAGACGAGATGTTTGCGGACGAGATCGTCTACACCAAAGACACGCCATACCAGCGCATCGTCATCACGCGCGGGCGTGCGGGGTTTCAGTTGTTTCTCAACGGAAACCTCCAGTTCAGTTCAACTGACGAGTACCGGTATCACGAGGCGCTGGTCCATCCGGCGATGTTGCTGGCGAACAGTCCGAAGCGTGTGTTGGTCCTGGGCGGTGGTGACGGATTAGCGTTGCGCGAGGTGTTGAAGTACCGGTCGGTAGAACAGGTCACGCTCGTCGATCTCGATCCTGACATGACGAACTTGTCGTTACGCTTTCCGTTGCTGGCGGATTTGAATCAGCGATCGTTTCAGGATCCGCGGGTAAAGGTCATCAACGAGGATGCGTTTGTCTGGATCGACGGGATGACCGAACAACCGTACGACGCAGCGATCGTTGATTTTCCGGATCCAAATTCCTTTGCGCTCGGCAAGCTTTATACGACGCGTTTCTATCGCATGCTGCGAACGAAATTGAAACCTGACGCGGCAGTCAGCGTGCAAGCGACGTCCCCGATGTTCGCGCGCAATTCGTACTGGTGCATCATTCGCACGCTCGAAGCGTCGGGGTTTATCGTACGGCCCTACTACACAGCCGTGCCGAGTTTTGGATTGTGGGGATTTGCGCTCGCGCGGACAACGGCTTTCGACATCCCGCGCGATCCGATGGCGAGTTTGAAATTTCTCAACGATCAAACGCTGACGGCGATGTTTACGCTGTCGAGCGACATTGGACCAGTGCCGGTGGAGATCAACCGGCTCGATAACCAAGCGCTGGTGCGGTATTACGAAGGTGAGTGGCGACGGTTTGAGTAACGGCCACAAAGAGGCACCAAAAAGCACAAAAAGACGCAAGACGAGCTCGAAGTCCTTTCAGTCGACCAAACTCTTCGCGTCCCAACGCACCCTTTGTGCTTTCTTGTGCCTTTTGTGGCTAAAGTAAGGTAACGAATGACGACTTTCACACGCCGTGAAGTTTTGGCCGCGTTTCTCGGCGCGCCGGTAGCGCTCGCTGCGTGTAAGCGTACGTCATCGCCACGATTTCCGGAGGGCGAGATTGTCGGCACCTCCGACGTCTTCGGACATCGACTGCGCGATGGTCTGAAAGTCGATGTACCCGCCGACGCCTGGACCAACGTGCCCATTGTGATTGTCGGCGGTGGTGTTGCCGGACTGACCGCCGCATGGCGACTGCAAAGCTCCGGCTTCGACAACTTCGTCCTCGTCGAACTCGAAAGCGCACCCGGCGGCACCTCCCGTTCCGGATCGAATCGCGGCATCTCGTATCCGTGGGGCGCGCATTACATTCCCGTGCCGATGAAGGAGAACGCCGCGCTCGTTTCGCTGCTCGACGAAATGGGAATGCTCGAAGGAAAAGATTCCCAAGGCGAACCCATCGTGAAGGAACAGTTTCTCTGCCGCGATCCCGAAGAACGCGTGTTTTACAAGCATCGTTGGTACGAAGGCCAGTACCTGCAAGCAGGGGCGTCGGACCAGGACAAGCTCCAGCTCGACAGGTTCAACGCGGAATTGGCGCGTTGGGTGACGTGGCGCGACGCGAAAGACCGCCGGGCCTTCACGCTGCCCGTGTCCGCGTGTTCAGACGATCCGGAAGTCACCGCCCTCGATCGCATCTCGATTTCCGA
>DATJKO010000648.1:0-4536 GCA_035491355.1 Pyrinomonadaceae bacterium | reverse complement strand
TCGGCTGATGCTTTCGCCACGATGCGTCCGAACGGATCGGCGACAAACGACTGCCCCCAAAAGGTCAGCTTTCCTTCGTGGCCCACACGATTCACCACCACCACGTACACTCCGTTAGCAATCGCATGCCCGCGTTGAATTGTTTCCCAGGCGGAATGCTGCGCCTCGTTCATCGACTGTTCTTCATCAGGCAACCAGCCGATGGCCGTCGGGTAGAACAGAAATTGCGCGCCGCCGAGCGCCGTCAAGCGTGCCGCTTCCGGAAACCACTGGTCCCAGCACACCAGCGTTCCCAGTTTTCCATAAGCCGTCTCGTGCGTTTGAAAACCGAGGTCGCCGGGAGTGAAGTAAAATTTTTCGTAGAAAAGCGGATCGTCAGGAATGTGCATCTTGCGGTACTTACCAACGATCTTGCCCGACGTGTCGATCATGACCGCCGTGTTGTGATAAATGCCGGCGGCGCGCTTCTCGAACAGCGACGCCACAATGACGATTTTTCGCTGACGCGCCACCTTTGCCAGCTTCTCGGTTGTGGGACCGGGAATCGTCTCCGCCAACTTAAACAGTTGAATGTCTTCAGTCTGGCAGAAGTACTGCGAACGAAACAGTTCCTGAAGGCAAACGATCTGCGCTCCGCGCTTTGCGGCATCGTTGATGCGGGCGATCGCTTTCTTGAGGTTCGCCTCGGGTTGCGGCGCGCAACTCATCTGCACGAGTCCGACGGTGACGACGTCGGCGCGTTTCTTTTTCGGCATGTTTGGCAGTATAGCAAAGCATTCGTGCGATTCGCGTTTGCTCTGGTAAGATGTGCGGTCTTTTTGAGTACCTTATTGGAAAGAGTAGAGAAATGATCGATTTTGAGTTGACGGAAGACCATCAGGCACTGGTGCAAACGGTGCGCGAGTTTGCGCAAAAGGAGGTCGCGCCGTTCATCAAGGAATGGGACGAGCAACAGCGATTTGAACCTTCGGTTTTGAAGAGTATGGCCTCGTTGAACCTGCTGGGGGTGTGCATTCCTGAAGAGTACGGTGGCGCGGGTTTCGACTACATTTCATTGGGCCTCGTTTGTGAAGAGCTCGAAGCCGTGGATACGTTTTTGCGAGTGCTCATGTCAGTCCACACGGGACTGAACTCACTCACGCTTTACACGTGGGGCACCGAGGAGCAGAAGCGGAAGTACCTCGTACCGCAGGCCAAGGGTGAAAAGCTCGCAACCTATGGTTTGACCGAACCGGGCGCGGGTTCCGACGTCGTAGGCGCGCGTTCGACAGCTCGTCGCGAAGGCAACGAGTGGGTATTGAACGGCGAGAAGATGTGGATCAGTCTGGCTGACCTTGCCGACAACTTTTTGTTCTTCTGCTGGACGGACGAAGAGAAGCGTCGCGGACGCGATCACACGGGTATGTCATGCTTCATCGTCGAGCGCAGCATGAAGGGCTTTTCGTCTGGAACGATTCACGGGAAGCTCGGGATTCGCGCCGGCAACACCGGATATTTCTCGCTGCAGGATGTGCGTGTGCCGCAGGAGAACATGGTTGGTGAAGAAGGTGAGGGTTTCAAGATCGCGATGTTCGCGTTGGAGCAGGGACGTTACACGGTTGCTTCGGGTGCGACGGGTGTGATTCGCGCGTCGCGTGATGCGTCTGTGGCGTATGCAAACACGCGCGAGACGTTCGGCACGAAGATCGGAAACCACCAGCTCGTGAAGCAAAAGATCGCGGAGATGGAAGCTGATTATCAGATGAGTCATCTGCTGTGGTTGCGGGCCGGCTATTTGAAGAACGAGGGAAAACCCAACGCAAAGGCGACGAGTCTGGCGAAGTGGCAAGCTACGACGAGAAGCGAGAAGGCTGCGTCGATGGCGATCGAGGTTCATGGCGCAAACGGTTATTCAAACGACTATCCCGTGGAACGCTACCTGCGCAACTGCAAGGCCGCGATCATTTACGAGGGCACTCGCGACATCCACACGCTGATGCAGGCCGACTGGGCGCTTGGTTTGAAGCAGGAGAAGCCGGCGCGATGTACGCTGCCGTCGTGGAAGAAGTAGCCACAAAGAGGCACAAAAGGCACAGCGAGTGAGAGTTCAGTTGTCTTGTGCCCTTTGTGTCCTACTGGTGCCCTTTGTGTCCTGCTCGCGATCACGAAGACGTCCTACTGGGAGATCAAAAAGACGTCCCAGGCCCAACGGCCTACGGAACTGCCTCGTGTGTCTCTCACTTTTGCACGGTAGCGAAACTGGTTGCCGTACTGATCGACGCGTTTCGCATCCTTAAACTCCAGTTCGAGCGCAACGATCTGCAACGAAGCGAGCGTGTGTAGCTCATCCGGTTCCGAGACGCCGTTGTGGTTCTTGTCTTGCCATAGACGGAGACTGCCGAAGATCGCATCCCGTTGATCGATCACTCCGTCGCCATTTCCGCCGGTGGCAGCCTTATCAAACTCAGCCAGCGCCAGGAACCCATTCTTCCTACTCGCCTCGGGCTGCGGCGTGAAGTTTCCGAAGAGTTCCAAACCGTTGTCGACGAGGCCGTTCCCGTTGCGATCGAGTGCCAGCCAGGCATCATCTGAACCGGCAAGCGTCCAGGCTAACTTCTGTTTCACCGCGTCGCCATCGAGATCAAACTCGACACCGGAATCCGGACCACTCAACCTAATCCCGTTGCCCACCACGTCGATGACAATTGGCGAGCCCGCACAGGTGCCGCAGCCATCGCACGAACAGGTGGTCATGTCAAAATCGCCGCCAAACATCAGGCACTTCGTCGCGAGCGAATTACTACAGCTAGTCGTTAGAGGGCAGCAGAACCCGGAGGTGAACGTGGTTCCCAGCGGACAGCTGCCGCTGAGGCTAGGCGCGACACAGGTACTGACTGCGCTTGGAAGATTGCAAGAGAAATGTTCTGCGTTGATGTCGTGCCAGAGATTACCTCCAGTGACCGTCGCGCCGCCTTCCACAACTCCGAGATTCAATGAAACCTGCGCACTCGTGCCACAGCTACGGCCCAAAAAACAGTTCGAAAACGCAACTCCGGTTGCGGCCGCGCATTGGATCGTTGTTCCGGTCGGGCCGGTGCGGTTCTCGGTTTTGAGGTCCTTCGTACCAACGTGGGAAAAAAGCGACGTCAGATGGTCCAAGGTGCCGTCTTCAAAGGTCGCGAATTCCGCTACCACTACGGCGCAGCGCTGGAACCCGCCGGTCAAAGGCGTGCACGTGCCTGTATACCTGGCCGTTCCACCATGATCACCTGACTTGTGTTCCTGAGCGTCAGTGCTGAACCAGTCGGGCAACTGAACCGCGCTTGAGGGCACCTCGCCGAAAGTGCCATTCTCGACTATTCCTCCTGTAGCAGATCCGTCACCAGTCGACGCGCTTGCATCCATTAACAAAGCGTCTGCGGCCAGGGATAACGTCTCTTCTTGGGCGGCTGTCTTCGTTTTGTATGGCGGCCGGTTCTCTTCAGCCACGCGCGTGACACCATTGACGACCGCGTCCCAGAACTCCGGCGCGTTCGACTTCTCCCGAAACAGCGCGAGCGCGCGATAAGTCCGCGACTTTCCTTCCAACCTCACGGTAACCTGGTACGACGTGTAGCTAACGATGTCGTAGTACTTCTCGGGCTCGAAATGAAACGCATCGCCGATCGTCCACTGCGGATCGAACACGGACGCATACTGACCGTGTTCCCAAGCCGCGGCAAACGTCGCCTCTTCCGGTCCATCGTCAAGTACATGACGGCCGCGCGTCAGCGAGATGATGTCGCCTGTCGGCAACGTGATCAGCGCCGCGTAAGGCTTGTTGAGAATCTCTTTGATACTGCCTGAGCGAAACTGAGCGAGCTCAAAGCGCAGGCTCGCATCGGGTGTGAACGGCTGGCGCGTAAACTCATTCTGCAAGACTTGCGCTGCCGCGTTGTAAGTTTCCAGCTTCGCGTATGTTTCCCTGATCAACTTCTCCGACTGTGCCGCGCCCGCATCGATGCCGCAGAACAAGACACAAATGACCAACCACTTTATTCGTTTCATGAGGATCTCCTAGTTTCGTGAGGACGTTTGATTTAACTCGCGTTCGATGGCCTTTTGAAACTCAGCAAAGCTGAGCGCACCCGTTAACAACTTTCCGTTGACGAGAAAGCTCGGCGTGCCATCGATGCGAAAACTCCGCGCCGTTTCAATATCTTTCACCACGCCCGCGCGCGACTGCTCGGACGTCAGACACGCCTTGAAGCGCGCCATTCCGAGTCCAAGCTCCGCGGCAATCTTTTCAAAAACATCAGGCGCCAAACTGCCGGCCGCAAACAGCGCATCGTGATACTGCCAGAACCGATCCTGATCGCCGGCGCAGTACGCAGCTCGCGCGGCCGGCACCGCGTTGCGATGACCTTCGAGCGGCAGATGCTTGAACACCAACCGCACCTGTTCGCCATACTGCTCGAGAATCTGCTTCAACGTGGGTTGCACGTCGCGACAAAAGCGACATTCGAAATCAGAAAACTCTACGATTGTCACTGCCGGCTTTACCGCGCCGCGGCCAGG
>DATJKO010000647.1:0-9240 GCA_035491355.1 Pyrinomonadaceae bacterium | reverse complement strand
GTCGGCATGATCGAAACACGGAAGTCGACGTTGCGTCCTTTATAACGAACACGGAAGCGACCGTCCTGCGGAATGCGGCGCTCGGCGATGTCCAGTTCAGACATGACCTTGATACGCGAGATCAACGTTTGGTGATAAGCGAGATCGATCGGGTCGACTTTCGCGTACAGCGCACCATCGATGCGGTACTTGACCTGGACTTCAGTGTCGCGTGTTTCGATGTGGATGTCGGACGCGCGCGACTCCATCGCGTTGTAGATGATCGTGTCGACGAGTTTGATGATCGGCGACATCTCGGAGTCAGTCGCCAATCGATCGAGGTCGAGCACTTCTTCGCCGTGCTCTGTTTCTCTTACGAGTGAGATGCGAAATCCTGACGCTGCTTCCTGCAAAACGCGCTGGGTTGTGTCGCCCTTGCGCAAAACGACTTCGACTGCGCCGGCGGTGGCAACATGCGGAATAACGCGTGTGCGCAGCGTGCTGGAAACTTCGTCGAGCCGCTCGAGATCCGTGGGATCCGCCATCGCGATGTGCAGTCCCTTGCCGTCGCGTTTGAGCGGAACAAACTGATATCGGACCATCAAATCAACCGGCACTTCGGTAAACAGCTGATAATCGATGGGCGACTCTCGATCCGGTGGCAGCAGATCGACAAACGGCAGACGATAGCGGCGCGCGAGTTCTTTTGCGGCCTTCATCTCAGGCGGTTCGTGATCGCCGTTCTGGTCGCCGTGTGTGGCGGCCGAAACAATCGGCGTTACTACCGGGTTCTCGTTTTCACTCACTTGCTTCATAAATACTTTTTCGCTTGGCCCATCAATGAGGGGCCGCCCCGGTGACTCCCGCTCCGGTGGAGATCGATTGAATAATCGGCAGGTAGATTGCGAGGAGAATCGTCACCACTACCCCGCCCATCAGCACAAGAATCGCAGGCTCAAGCGTGGTCGTCAACTGTTCGAGCCGAACCTCGGATTCGGCGTCATAGAACACCGCAACTTCGTCCAGCATCTCGCGCAGACTGCCTGAGCGCTCGCCGATTCCGATCATGTCGACGGCCAACGCCGGCATCCACCCGGACGACTCCAGACTTTCCGTAAACGACCGTCCTTCGCGAATCATCGGCAGAATCGATTCACTGCGACGCCGCAGTTCGAGGTTGGTAATCGACTCAGACGCTATCTCCCACGACTCGACGAGCGTGATACCACCGGCCAACAGTGTTGCCAACGATCGTGTTGCTTGCGCAACTGACAACTGTACTGCGAGACTGCCCGCCAGTGGAACCTTTAGAATCAAAGCGCTGATTTGGAGTTTGCCGATCGGTGTTCGCGACCAAAGATATAAAAGGACCGAACCCACGATGACGAGCGGCCCAAACCAGAACACGTTCGACGACATCCAGCGCGATAGTCCGACGACGATCTGCGTCACGGTTGGCAGCTCGTTACCAAAATTGGTGAACAGGTCCGCCATTCGCGGTACAACGTAGATGGTCAGAAACACCACCATACACGCCGACGCAAATAGCAGAAACAGCGGATACGCGAGCGCGCCACGAATCTTTCGCCGCAGGGCGACGTTGCGTCGCATGTAACTGACGTAGCGGCTCAACACTTCGTCGAGCGCGCCGGATCGTTCACCTGCGAGAATGGAAGCAGTATAAATGCGCGGAAAGATCGGCCCCTGAGAAGCAAACGCCTCGGACAGCGCGGCGCCGCCGCGAATCTGATCTTCAACGTTGCCCAGGACTGCGCGTAACTTCGCCGACGCGGCTCGTTTGCGCAGCATCGAGATCGCCTGGAGGATCGGAATACCCGCGCGAACGAGAGCCGCAAGTTGCTGGTTAAAGAGCAGAAAATCGTTAGCTTTGACGCGCAGGTGTGCGCCGCCGCGACTCAAGCGCGTCAACGCGCTTACGCCTTCGGCCTTCGGAGGAGTGACATTGAAAACGCGGAAGCCCTCGCGTTCGAGGCGCGCTCGCGCTTCATGAATCCCGGTGGCCTCGACTGTGCGGGTCACAATCTCGCCGCCAGGCGTCCCTAATCTACAAATGAATTCTGCCATTATTTGAGTCCGCTTTGAGACGATTGGCGAGTATAACACGCGTTATTACTTGGAAAGTTTCCGCAATGAGGCGAATGAAGTGACTGCACCAGCAACCCAAGAAAACCAAGGACCTGCCCCTGCGCAAATCCTCCAGATGATTATGAACTTCTGGGGTGCGCGGGCGAGCTACGTCGTTGCCAAACTCGGGATTCCCGACTTGCTCAAGTCCGGCCCGAAAACCGCCGCCGAGCTCGCCGAATCGACCGGCACACATGCACCCTCCATGTATCGACTATTACGCGCACTGGCGAGTACCGGGATGTTTGCGGCTGAAAAAGACGGACGGTTCGCGCTGACTCCGCTGTCCGAATTGCTCGTGACCGACACTCCCGGCTCTATGCGTTGGTTTGTCGTTTCTGAACTTGGCCAGGAGCACTATCCCGCCTGGGGAAACCTGATGCACAGCGTCAAGACCGGCGAGATCGCTTTCGATAATCATTTCGGCGTGGACATCTGGAAATACTTTGAACAAAACCCGGACGACGCCGCGGTCTTCAACGACTCGATGAGTGGCATGACGGGCGTCGTAAACCAGGAAATCACGTCGCGCTACGACTTCTCCCGGTTCAACAAGATTGTCGACGTGGGCGGCGGGCATGGCGGCCTGATCACGTCAATTCTGCAAGCAAATCCGCAAGCTTTTGGCGTCCTGTTTGACGCCGAACAGGTGATTTCCGGCGCCCGTCCGAAGATCGAAGCGGCGGGCCTCGACGACCGGTGCGCCACGATCGCCGGCAACTTCTTCGAATCCGTGCCGACCGGCGGTGATGCCTACATCATGAAGTGGATCATCCACGACTGGGATGATGAACGCGCGATTCGAATTCTCCGAAACTGTCGCAGTCAGATGCCGCAAAACGGCCGCGTGATCATCGTTGACGCCGTCGTGCCGGAAACGAACGACCCTGACTTCTCGAAGTTCTTCGATCTGAACATGATGGTGATGACCGGCGGCAAGGAACGAACGGCGAGCGAGTTTGACCAACTTCTGGCCGCCGCGGGCTTCCGCTTGCTGCGCGTTGTTCCCACAGGAACGCCCACCAGCATCGTCGAAGGCGAACCCGCGTAGTCGGTCCAATCAAGTTGCATCCGTTCACTGATACTGGTGCAGTTGAAAGTCTGTGCTCCCGCAAAGGCGCAAAGCGCAAAGAGAATCAATGAATTCGGGGTGTTCTTTCTTTTCCTTGCGTCTTTGGACCTTTGCGGGAAAATCTTCGTTAACTGCATCATTACCGTGTCCCTTAAGGCGTTTACAAGGGAACACGGATGTCCTAGAATGACGGCGCCAACACCGATTAATGAAACGCGCGCGGCCGTCTCCCCGCAAACATTTCACGCCCCGAATCGTTACGTCGGGCATCACTCGATCCCCAGCGAGCATCTGTGTTGACGAGTGCCCTACTACGACCCTGACCGGTATTAAAAATTGAATCGGCGCATGTAACCGGGGGTGACATGTATTTATCGACTCGTTACGCCACCAAGTTGGCAGCAGCTGCCTTGTCGCTGGTCGCGGTGACGTTTGCTTTTACACTGGTAGTTAACAGCCAGGAATCTGCTCAACAGAAGCCGGTCCGTGGAGACGAAAAACCGGCGAACGCGGCCCCCACTCTGCCTCCCGCTGCCTCAACACCAACGCCAAAGCTAGGGACCGAACTCGACGACCGCTCGCTGATTACCAACACTGACCTGATCACGCTGACCGTCACCGTCACCGACACGTACGGACGGTATGTTTCGGGCTTGAGCAAATCAGCCTTCGCCGTCTTCGACAACAAGCAGCAACAGGAAATTGCCTTCTTCAGCGACGACGACTCGCCGGTTTCCGTCGGCGTGATCTTTGACGTTTCGGGCTCAATGAGCGGTGAAAAGGTCAGACGCGCCCGCGACGCTCTGTCCAAGTTCATTCAAACGAGTCACGACTCCGACGAGTACTTCCTGATCGCTTTTAATTCCCGTGCCCAGTTGCTACTCGACCGAACCCGCGACGGCGATTCGATTCTGAACAAACTGACGTTCGTCGAGACCAAGAGCCAAACCGCCCTATACGACGCCTGCTACCTCGGCGTCGAGAAGGTCCAGCGCGGAGCACACCCGAAACGCGCGCTCCTGCTGATCAGCGACGGCCAGGACAACGACTCTCGCTACACGTTCAATGAGCTCCGGAAGCTTTTGAAAGAGTCGGACGTGACGCTCTACGCGATTGGCATCCTGGGGGGCAGCGACGCCGGCAGCTCCCTCGGCATGGAGGGGCAGGGAATTCTGGATGAGCTATCCGGCGTCTCGGGTGGCAAGGCCTTCTTCCCGCGGTCGCCCGCCGAGATGGACGATATTTTCGAACAAATAGCCCTGGAACTGCGGCACCAGTACTCCATCGGTTACAAACCCGACTCGTTTGTAAATGACGGCAAGTGGCACCGGGTGAAAGTGAAAGTGACACCACCTCGCGGTCTGCCGCGTCTGTTTGTTCGTTCGAAGGAAGGTTACTACGCCACCGCCGGCGCCCGTTGAGTTTGTCCGCGGCTCGTCCGGCAACGCGGCATTGTCTCCCCTGCATCTGTTGACATGTGCGTCTAGTGGCCGCAGTTATCAATTGCGACGCTGGTTGCCCCAGCATCGCCCGCTTGTCGGAGTGAACGCTCTAATACGCTCCCGTCCCCGATCCCGGGTCCGAGGAGCGTTTCGTGTGCATGGCTGAACAGATCGGATAGACTGTCCGCATCCCGGTTTTAGAAGGAGTTAGCGTTGGCGAGAAAGCTGAACGTGCGACGAACGACAGTATTGCTGGTGGGCATCCTGGCCGTGTGTGCCCTGGTGTTTGGTTCGTCGGTTGTGGGTCAGAACCGGCCTCGTACAACGCCGGCAGCAACACCGGCCGCAAGTCCGACTCCAACCCCAACTCCCCAAACTCAACGACCTGTGTCAGGTCGACCGACGCTCGGTGAACCACCACCCGTACCAAAGCTCAAACCTACGCCGACGCCAACCCCTCCCGAAGAGATCGAGGAAGGCGACAAGATCAAAATCAACGCCGACCTCGTCCAACTGCACGTCCGCGTGATCGACCGGAACAATCGTCCCATCAACAACGTGCCGCAAGGCGAGTTCCACGTGTTTGAGGACGGAGTAGCGCAACCGATCGAGTCGTTCACTCGCGAAGAAGTGCCGATCAGCTACGGTCTCGCCGTAGATACGTCCGGTTCGCTGCGATCGCAACTGCCGACTGTGATCGAAGCCGGAAAGAGCATCATCAACAGCAACAAGTCGGGAGATGAAACGTTTCTCGTTCGCTTTGTCGGTCGGGACAACATCGAAACGGTCCAGGACTTTACGGCCAACAAGGAACTCCTTGGCGATGGCCTCGACAACATGTTCGTCGAAGGCGGCCAGACCGCGATTATCGACGCTGTTTATGTCTCGGCGGAACACGTATCGGAATACCGGAAAGGCGACGACGGCGATCGCCGGCGCCGCGCGCTGATCGTCATCACCGACGGCGAGGACCGCAACAGTTTCTACAACCAGGAACAACTCTTCGCCCGCCTGCGCGAAGACGACGTGCAGATCTTCGTTATCGGTTTCGTTAACGAGTTGGACAAAGAGGCAGGATTCATTCGCAAAAGCCCGCGCGACAAAGCAGTAAACTTAATCAATAAGCTGGCCGAGGAAACTGGAGGCCGCGCGTTCTTCCCCGAATCACTTTCCGAACTACCGCAGATTGCGAACGAGATTATCCGCGACCTGCGCACGCAGTACGTGATTTCCTACAATCCAACCAACAAGACGCCGGACGGGACTTATCGCGCGATCAAAGTGACAGTGGATCAGCCGACCAGTTCCGAAAAGCGGATCGCGTTGACGCGCACTGGACGTCTCGCACGCAGAGAGGGCGTGGGCGCTCCGAAGGCTCCGCCGGTGCGACTCCCTACTGCCGGCAAGACAAAACCGTAGCCTTCAATCGGAACCAACTACTTCGCCGATTTTTTCTTGTATTTTCTGCCGTGGCTTGATCGAGCTTCCTCGATCGAGTGGGTAGCGGTGAGGTTTTCGTCTTCCTTGGCCAGTTGAATCAGTTGCCGATAGTAATTGTGCAACGCGCCGATCTCGCTCTCGCTTAGGTCTTCAATGTCGATGAGTCGATTGCTCGCGCCTTCCATCGCCGCAACGATCTCGTTCAATTTAAGATGTATGGCAACGGCGTCTTTGTTTTGTGCCCGCTGGATCAGAAACACCATCAAAAAAGTAACGATCGTGGTCCCTGTGTTGATGACGAGTTGCCATGTATTAGAAAAACCAAAAAGTGGCCCGGTTATGGCCCAGATCACGATCGCCCCCAGCGCCAGGAGAAACGCATACGAGGTCCCGCTGAGTCTGGTGACCTGGTAGGAAAATGTCTCGAGCAAATCAGATCGTTTTTTCGGCATGGCTAACCCTCCTGGCAAACGCGGTTGTTAACCTCGGGGCCTTACTGATCCACTGATTTTTTTTCGGGTCGTTTCACCTGTGTGCAGGACGGGAAGGCCCAGGTCCACATCTGCGTGAGGTTGGGGAATAACATGGGTGGCCACTACTTCGCCGACTCGCTTCCCTGCCGCGGCTCCGGCGTCGACTGCCGCGCGGACTGCAGCAACATCGCCGCGCACGATCGCAGTCACTAAACCGGCGTCGATCTTTTCCCAGCCGACGAGACGAACGTTCGCGGCCTTCACCATCGCATCAGCCGCCTCGATCATCGCTACGAGTCCACGACATTCGACCATTCCGAGTGCTTCTGGCATAACAGTGTCCTTTGTGCTTTGTGCTTTGAACTTTGTTCTTTGTGCTTTGAACTTTGTTCTTTGTACGGTCTAACAAAGTACCAAGTACTAAGATCCAAGTACAAAGATCAGTTTCGCAACGAATGAATCGGCGCCGGTATCCTCCCACCCCGGCGGATAAAGACGTCAGATGCGAAAGCGTTCACCTGCATGATCGGGGCGCTACCCAACAGCCCGCCAAAGTCGACGATGTCGCCGACGTCACGGCCCGGCACCGGGATGATTCGCACCGCGGTAGTCTTGTTGTTCATCACACCCACGGCCATTTCGTCAGCGATGATCGCGGCGATCGTTTCGGCGGAAGTTGAACCAGGGACGGCGACCATATCGATGCCGACCGAACAAACACTGGTCCAGGCCTCGAGTTTATCGAGCGACAACGCGCCGACTTGCGCCGCTTCGATCATGCCCGCGTCCTCGGAAACCGGGATGAACGCGCCGCTCATGCCACCGACTGAGCCACTCGCCATCGCACCGCCTTTCTTGACCGCGTCCGTGAGCAACGCCAACGCCGCAGTCGTCCCATGTGTACCCGCGCGTTCGAATCCCATGGCTTCGATGATGTTCGCAACTGAATCGCCCGGAACCGGCGTGGGCGCCAACGACAGATCGATGATGCCGAACGGGAAGCCCAAACGACGCGCAGCTTCTCGGCCCACCAGTTCCCCGGCGCGCGAGAGTTTGAACGAAAGTTTTTTGATTATCTCCGCGAGATCCTGCAAGGGAAGATTCTTCCCGGCGTTCCTGACTGCGTAGTGGACCACGCCCGGTCCGGAAACACCGACATTGATCACGGCCTCCGCCTCACTCACACCGTGAAACGCACCGGCCATGAAGGGATTGTCTTCAACCGCATTCGCGAAACACACAAACTTCGCGCACGCGATCCCACCTTCGTCCCGCGTCCGCTCCGCTGCGTCTTTAAGGATTCTGCCGACGTGGCCCACCACGTCCATGTTGATGCCCGCGCGCGTTGTTGCAGCGTTGACGGACGAGCACAAACGCTTCGTCGATGAGAGCGCTTCCGGGATCGAATCGAGAAAGCGTCGTTCGGAATGCGTCGTGCCTTTCTGGACCAACGCCGAATAACCGCCGATGAAATCGACGCCGACCGTGGCTGCGGCATCATCGATCGCTCGCGCCAGCGTGACCGGATCTCCCTTCGCGCCTTCAGTGAGCAAAGAGATTGGCGTGACTGAGAGGCGCTTGTTTGCGACGCGAATGCCAAACTCGTCGCCGATCTCGTCGACAGTTGGGACGAGTCGAGCAGCGACCGTGCGGATCTTTTCGCCGGCCTTTTGCGCGATGGTCGCGATCGAGTCGCTGCTGCAGTCGAGGAGATTGATACCGAGCGTGACGGTGCGCACGTCGAGGTGCTCCATCTCGGTCATCGCGACGGTTTGAAGAATTTCGGCCTGTGAGTATTCCATCGTTTACCCGAGCACTTTGCTAACAAGCACAAGCAGAATGAACAGCAGAAACAAGGCGGCAGCAACCAGCAGAAAGCGCAGACTCGGATCGTACGCTGCCTGATCGATCACGACGCTCGAGACGTGCCGGATCTTCTCAACGCGTTCACGCACGTTCCCGGCAACTCCGGAACGCGCGGGAGAATTGGAAGTTTCAGGGAGCGTCTGAGTGGGAGCCGTTTGCGGGATGTGGTCCGAATCGTCGGTTGTCGTCACGGTCTGGAAAGCTTGAGTTTGAGCAGTCTCCGGCGCGCTTGTTGTCTGTTCCCTCGCGATTGGATTGCCACACTGCGGACAAAACATCGCGGCGTTGCGCACGGAAACTCCACACGCGCTACAACGACGACCGATTTCAGGTTCAGATACAGACACGGACTTCAAACCCGATGCATAGCGTTAAAGAGATCTTCGCGTTGCGCGTAGATGCGCACGCCGAGCTGTTCGCCCGCGCGTCGTAGCCGCTCTTTCAGTTCGGCGGTGTTGTCGCGCGCGCGCGACGCATCGGCAATGATCACCATCGCAAACTTTCCCTGCACTACAGTTTGATTGATGTCGATGATACTGCAACTCGTCTCGGCGAGGATTTGGGAAACACCGGCAACGATGCCCGGATGGTCCAAACCAAACACCGAGATGATCAGCCGGGCCGAAGACCCCTCCGCCGTTGAACCGGACGAATTGGCTCCGACGCCCGACGCATTGACCTCGCGATAGATGTCAGTCACCAACTGCTCCACCATCTGTTCATCGGCGCTCGCGCCCAGGCGCTCATAAACCGCCCGAGTGATGCGATAAATCAAATCTTCATTGGCCATGGGGATGATAGTCGATGACGGGTGATGGAAGTG
>DATJKO010000646.1:0-4455 GCA_035491355.1 Pyrinomonadaceae bacterium | reverse complement strand
ACCGCTCGAGCTGCGGATTTGGACCAACGACAAACAGTCCCTCGATCGATCCGCGCTCAGCGCCCGACTTCAGCAGGTCACTCGTAAACCGCCCGCCAATCAAAACGCCAAGCGCGTCGACAATGATCGACTTCCCCGATCCAGTTTCGCCCGTAAGCAGATTCAGCCCCGGTTCAAACTCAACCTGAAGCTCGTCGATCAGCGCGATGTTGGAGATATTGAGGAATTGAAGCATTCCGGCGCACAGATTACGCAGAAGTAAACAGATTATCAATCCGTTATTCTGCGTAACCCGCGCGCCGGGGCTGCTTAGAAGGTGTAACGCAGCGCGAACTGCATTACTCGACCCGCCTTCGTTTCATTCAAAGGCGTTTGCGTTGAGGTGAATTTGCCGAAGTCCGAATTCGGACTACTCGATCCGAGGAAGGGATCCGTTCCCAAACTCAAGTCGGAGATAGTCAAGCCATCAAACCGTTGAGTGTTGGTAACGTTGAAGACTTCCCAGCGGAACTGTAGCTCGTGTCCTTCCCACGGCATCTTGAACGACTTGTAGAGGCCCATGTCGAGTGAGATGTAGCCAGGCGCCCGCAGCACGTTGCGATCGCCAACCTCGCCCGGACGGGCCGGACGGAAGCTGCGATAAACGGCTTCGGGATCGCTGAAGATGTTCGGCGCTCCTACTTTTGTAGGCGACGATTTCACCGGATTCACTCGCACACCGTTCGATTGCACGTTCCAGTTTGTGGCCCAGACGCAGCAATCGAATGGCGTTTGAATCGGCAGACCACTGTTCCAACGGAAAATGCCGGTAGTTTGCCAACCGCCAACTATCTGGTTGACGAATCCACTGGCGCCGTTGAAGAAGCGCTTGCCGCGGCCGACTGGAAGACCGACGACCCAGTTCGCGTTGATGATGTGACGAGAGTCAAAATCAGACGAGGCGTAGTTCTGGTTCGGATCCAAAGCATTGACGATGAACGCCGTCCCATAGCTCGAGGACGCCTGAAGTCCCGACACACTGTCCAGCGAATGCCCGTACGTGTAATTGAAGTCGAACGTGATGTCGTCGCGCAGCCGCTGACGCAGACTGAGTTGCAACGAGTTGTAGTTTGAATGTGCGAGCGTCGAGAACGCCGAGAGCGCGCCAAACTGAGGTTGATAGAACATGTTGTTGAAGCGTGCCGGGCCACCGCCGAACGGACAGGTCGTGCAATCCGGACGGTCGTCCCACAGCAGTTGCAGGAACGTGTAGTCGATCAGATCGCCGCCGCCGAGAGCTTCCGGCGCGATAAACGCGTAGGCAGCCTGTGTCGGCGTCAAGGATGTGTCTCCCCACCATTCCGGCATGAACGGGAACAAGTTATTGAAGAACGGAATGTCCCCGATCGAGGTGATCTCGCGATTGGCGTAACGGAAGTCAACCAACTGGTTGACGGCCTGGTAGTAGGTCATTCCCGACTGCGGATCGCGGATGTTGTTCAACTGCATGATGTCGCGCGTTGCGAGCAGTTTGTGCGCGAAGCGGCCGACATAGCTGGCTTCAAACGTCATTCCTTTGCCGAGTTCACGGGCGTAGGACAAGTTGAAGTTGTAGTTGTAAGGAGTGGTGATTCCCTGATCCAACGACGACTCGATTCGTTGATCTTCATCAGACGCCACCGTCAGCGGGAACTGCAATGTCGTCGGAATCGGACCGGACGCGCCGGGGAAGTCCAGCACGCGAACGTTGGGATTCAAACCGTTGAAGAGCGGTCCGAGTTCACCGGGGATGACGTCAAACGTGTTCGCGTTGATGTTGCGTGCTGACGTGAAGCCGGCGAGGTTATTCAGGTCGAAGTTGACTGCGAGCGCGCTGCCGATGCGGTCGTACGACATGCGGAAGCCGCCGCGAATCACGCTCTTGCCTTCGCGTCCGAAAATCTTGCCGAGGGTGTTGTCGCCGAAGTCAGGTGTCCAGGCCACCGAGACTGACGGCGCCCAGTTGTTCCAATCCTGCTTGTAATAGCCAGGTCCATTGTTGGCCTTACCGCCGAGTATGAAGGTGATCGGATCGGTGAAGGGCGTCCCGTTGAATGAGCTTGCCACGCGCTGGTTGAAGTAATCGGTCAGGTTTACGTTGGGAACGACTTGCAAGCCATTACGTTCGTAGACCGGAGTCGATGTGGACCAGCGAACGCCGTAGTTCACGGTCAGGTTTGGACGCACGCGCCACGAATCCTGGAAGTAGCCTTCGTACTCTTCGGTGGCGAATGAGCGGTCGGTCGGAGTGCCGACTTGTTGGAGTTGACCGCCAGCGTCGTAAACGAGGTTCGCACTGTACTGCGAGTAGCGGCCAATCACGGACGCCAACGCGTCGCGCAGATCGTTCTCGCTCTCGAAATCACTGAAGCCATCGGTGATTACCGCGCCAGAAGCGTTGTAGAACGACGGATTGATGATCGCCTCGTCAAACGATGCGCCCTGCGAAATGCGGTTGTTCCGGATCAGACGAATGTTGCCGCCGAATCCGAACGTGTGATTGCCTTTGATCCACGAGACGTCGTCGACGAAATTGTGGACCGGAGTGGTGCGCTCCAGAGTCCGGTGAAATCCGGTCGGCGAGAAGATGAAGCGGAAGTTGACCCGATTGTCATTCGAGTCGCCAGCTTGAGTAAACGACGCGCGCGTCAGACCGTAGCTGAAACGATTGACCACTGAGTTCGAAACGGTCCAGATGTGACCGAACGCGATTCCTTTCGGATGGTTCCACGTCGTCAACGGCGGTGAGTCCGGTAAACACTGAATGTTATCGCCCGCAACACTGCAATCAGGCGAGAAGTAGACGGCTCGCGTGATGAGATCGTTCTGGTAATTTCCACGCACAAACAGCGTCTGCCGATCTGTCAGGTTGAAGTCGAACCGGGCTATGTAAGTGTTCAATTCGGTCGGGGTGCGGGCGTTGAAACGAAAGCCGCTCGTGTTCAAGCCGTCACCGGTGGTCGTGTCGTTCGCCGGGTAACGAGCCGCAGCAGCGGCGAGAAATGCGAGCGCATCGGGATTGATTCCCGGATTAGCGCCGACAGATGCGTAGGTCGCGTTAATCTCCGCCGGCGTCAGGCAGTTCACGCCCGCCGGTGTGCCGGCGGGACAGCCGGGATCGCTGTCGCCACTTTCCGTGCGATAACGAACGATGCCCTGGCCCAGCGTCGGTAAGGGGACTTCGCGGACGACAGACGTCGCGGTCGCTTCGCGGAACCCTTCATAAGTGAAAAAGAAGAACGCTCGATTATTCTTGATCGGTCCGGCAACCGAACCGCCGAAGATGTTGCGTAGCAACTGCGGCCGTTCGACACCCGCGGCGTTATTGAAAAAGTCGTTCGCCGTGGTGATGGTGTTGCGGTGAGTCTCGAACAAAGATCCGTGCCACTGGTTTGAGCCAGAGCGAGTCACCAGTGAGATTTGCGCGCCCGACGATCGTCCCTGCTCGGCGTTCGGGTTCGTGGTAGTAACGCGAAACTCTTGTAACGAGTCGCGGGTCACTCGCAATACGCTCGCAAACGCTTCGTCAGTGATTACGTCGAGACCGTCTTGTTGTTCGTTGACGTCCACGCCGTCGAGCGTGATGTTCGACTGGTCGGCACGTCCGCCATTCACCGAGCCACCGCGGGTGACACCCGGTTGCAGCGACAAGAGGCCGACAACGTTGTTCGCGTTAAGCGGCAACTCAGTGATTCGCTTTCGTTCAAACGAGTTTCCGATGCTCGCGTCGGCGGTGTTGATTGCGGATTCGGCTGCCGAAGTCACGTCAACTGTTTCAGAAACAGCGCCGACTTCGAGAGGAACGTCGCGAACAATCGGTGTATCGACTAGTGCTTCGATTCCCGAAGCTGAGGCGGTCTTGAAACCTGGCGCCGAAACTTCGAGCTTGTATGTACCGGGAGGAATGGCGGTAAAAACGTAGGCGCCGTCCTCGTTGGTGGTTTGTGTGCGCGTAAAGTTCCTTCCGGGATTGGTAAGGGTGACATTGGCGCCGGAGACGACGCCGCCATTCGGATCCCGCACAGTACCGCGCACTGTGGAACCGCCAGACTGTGCGTAGCTGGTCGTGGCGACGAGTAACAGAGCAAACAGTGAACCGATCTGCAGAAGATTTCGGATGTTCATAAGCAAACTCCGTGGTTGGGTTTGAAGAGTGGGGGAGACGAAAGATGCAACTTTTTTGACGCAGATATTGTTCCAACTTCAGATAAAGTAATTTCTGCTCAGGAATTTGCATCTGCTAGTGAGGTATGTGGATAGATAACCCATAAACGAGTCCAAAAACTCATGAACATTGCTGATTTTGAACTACGAATGTTTGAACTTCAGATACGGAAAAGCAAATGGGCTTTAACTTGATCGACGTTTTGCTGATGGTTCTGGTCGTCTTGAGCCTGCTTAACGGCTATCGTCGCGGGTTCATTCTGGGTGTGCTCG
>DATJKO010000645.1:0-3803 GCA_035491355.1 Pyrinomonadaceae bacterium | reverse complement strand
CACTGCGGCTGCGCTCAGTTGCTTCATGACCGCATCCTGTCATGTTGCTTCTGACCTTGCCGCTCAAAGCGGACACTTCACTTGCTAATTAGACCGGACATATCATGTGCTAACGACATTCTTTGCCGAAAACCCTTGACGCTTCTCCAAATTGGTATTATAAGTTCGGCGCTTCACTTCGAATTGTTATGACCAATTCCAAGAATACGCTCTTGAAGATTATCCGGCCGGTTCGCTCCGGGCAGACCACTGAGCAAGTGGTTGCGCGGGTCTATGAACTGATCAAAGGCGAACATCTGGAGCCCGGCGACCGCCTTCCGCCTGAGCGCGAACTGTCAAAACAACTCGGAATCAGCCGCCCCGCCTTGCGCGCGGGGCTGAGTTCGCTGATCTCAATGGGCGTCCTCCAGTCGCGGCAAGGCGCAGGCACGTTCCTGGTCGATGGACCTCCAGCACTCGACAGTGAGCCCCTGCGCCTGCTCGCTCAACTGCACGGTTTCAGTTTTGAGCATATGTTCGAGACGCGCTCCATCCTGGAAGTAGGTGCGGCGGGTCTGGCCGCCGAGCGCGCAACCGGAGAACAGTTGGCGACGATGTCGGAAGAGATCGCCGAGATGTTTGTGGCATTGAAGGATCCACAGCAGTTTCTGTTGCACGACGTCGCGTTCCATCGCGCGGTCGCGGCCGCCTCGGGGAATCCGACGTTGGCGACACTGGTCGAGATGGTTTCGGCGGTCCTTTACGAGCGGCGGCGCGAGACGATCGCGCGCGCACACGATTTCAACGAAGCACTCGAGTTGCACCGTCAGGTGTATCGGGCGATTCGATCGCGCCAACCCGATGAGGCGCGCGCGGCGATGCGCGACCACATCATTCGGGCGCAGCGCGCGTTCGCTCTTGAAGAAGAGCAGCTCAATACCAGTCGCGAACAAGACAGGGCATAACTAAGCAACATGGAATCATTCGGCTTAATAAGTCTGCAGCTCGTTTTAGTCAAATTGTCCTAACTAAGGACAATTTCTTGAAGGAGGAGTCCCATGTCCAGCCCGCTCCGTCTCCAGGCAACCTTGCTCGTGGTTGTAATCTCGTTGCTGGCCTTCGCCCTGCCAGCCAAGGCCCAAACCATTACCGGCTCCATCTCAGGCGCCGTCACCGACGCGAACGGCAGCGTCATTCCGTCGGCCTCGGTAACACTCGCCAGTGAGAAAACCGGTCAGACGCGCACAGCGGCCACCAACGGTGAGGGCCGCTTTAATTTTGCCGCGTTGCAGCCCGGATCTTACTCGCTCAAGATCGAGCGGCAGGGGTTCCAGTCCATCGAACAACGAAATATCATGCTCAGCGCGAACGAAAACCTCGCGCTCGGAGATCTCAAACTCCAGCCTGGACAGGTTACCGAAACGGTCAGCATCACGAGCGAAGGCGCGATCGTCGAACGTGAAAGCAGCGATCTCACTGCGCGTCTCACGGCCGATCAGATCAACCTGATCGCCACCAAGGGACGCGACGTTACTTCGCTGTTGCGCCTGTTGCCCGGCACCTCCAACAACGACGACATCGAAGGCGCAGGCGATGGCTTTGGGACCGACCTGCCTAACATCTCAGGCCAGCGTGGACGTTCGACTGTGCCGACAATCGATGGTTTGTTCGCCGGCGAACCAAGCGGCTCAAACAAACTGAGCATGACGATCAACCAGGACGCAGTCGCCGAGGTGAAGGTGTTGCGCAACAACTACGGCGCGGAATATGGAAACAACGGCGGCGCGATCATTAACATCGTTTCGAAGGGCGGCGGCAAGGACTACAACGGTAGCGTCTACTACTTCCTCCGCAATGAAGTGCTCAACGCCACTCCGTTTTTTAACAACAAGGCTGGACTGAAGAAACCGCTCTATCGTCACCTCTATCCAGGCGGCAGCGTCGGTGGTCCACTACCGTTGCCGAAGTTTGGTGAAGGCGGAAGCTTTTGGCTAAAAGAGAAAGCATTCTTCTTCTTCTCGTACGAGAAGCCGCACCAGATCACGCCGCAGGATCCGCGGTTCGTCACTATGCCGACGGCGCTGGAGCGTGCCGGTGATTTTTCGCAGTCGATCAATTCGACGAATACGAAAGTGTTTGTTAAAGATCCGTTGCTGCCGGGTAATTGCTCGGCGGCAGATACGAGCGGCTGCTTCCGCGATCCGTCGCGAGCGACCGCCGCCAATCCACTCGGTCTCAACATCGTTCCCACCGCGCGTTTTAACCAGAGCGGAGTTGCCCTGCTCAACTATTTCCCGTTACCGAACACGTTTGGCGGGTCAGGCGGATCCGCTTTCAACTACGTCACGCAGAGTCCGGTGGACGTGCCGAAGCGCAGTATCGTTATTCGTTTTGATATCAAGCCAACCAATGCCGACAGCATTTATTGGAAGGGTCAGTGGTGGACCTCCGACAATCTTGGCACCGGCACCTCAGGCTGGCCCGGAAACGACAACAACCGTTGGGGCATCAACTCGCATTACCTCTACAAGGACAACGGCTGGTCTGCGAACTGGGTACGCGTGATCAATCCAACGGTCGTAAACGAATTCACCTTCGGCATGCGTCACGATTCGGAAGGTTTTACTCCGGGCGACGGGGAGATCGAGCGCGTACAGAGAAGCGCTTTGAACTACACCGCACCGCAACTGTTTCCGCAGAACAACCACCTCGGCACGATTCCACGCGTGACCAACTGGGGCGGTGTGCGAGGCCCGACGGATGGTGTTGCCAATATCAACTGGCTCGATCGTTGGGGTGAAATCGGCAACGACTACATCAAGCCCTCGTTTGCGGATAACCTCTCGATCACGCACGGCGATCACAGTATGAAGTTTGGCGTTTACTACGAACGCCTGCTCAATGGTGAAGCGCCGGGCGGACAGTGGTCCGGTGTATTCAACTTTGCCGGCAACGACAGTAACTTCACCGCCGCTCTCGGCAACACCAGTTATGCCTATGCCAACGCATTGATCGGCAACTTCCGCAACTACCAGGAATCGACGGCGCGTCCGTTCACGAACCTGCGACTGACGCAGGTGCAATGGTACGCAGCGGACCAGTGGAAGGTGAGCCGCAAGGTCACGATCAACTACGGAGTTCGTTTCGGCTACCACTCGCCGTTCGAACAGATCGACGGGCAGGGTTCTAACTTTGTTCCCGAGCTGTTCAATAAAGCGCAGGCGGTGGCGTTATATGAAAGCGCGTGCGCCGTGTCGTTTACTCCACCCGCTACTTGTCCCGCGGCGCAACGGCGGGCGAAGAACCCGATCACTGGTCAACTGATTCCGCTGGTGGGCGCGAACGCTGGTCTGGTTGGCGCGATCGTTCCCGGCAGTGGCAATCCGAACAACGGACTTGTGCTCGGTATCGATTCAAACACCATCCCCGGATACAGAAAAACGAAACCTATCGATATCGAACCGCGTCTCGGTTTTGCGTGGGACGTATTTGGCCAAGGTAAGTCGGTGATTCGTTTCCAGGGCGGCATGTATCACGCGCCGCGTGTCGGCGGCGGCACCACCGGCGGCAACCTCGTCAACAATCAACCAGCGAACCGCGCGTTCAGCATCGATTTTGGTAACATCGAAAATCTGGCCGCTCTGACGGGAACGGCGCTAACGCGTCCCTCGACAATTAATGCGGTCGAACAAGACTCGCACACGCCTTCGATCTACAACTTCACCTTCGGTATCCAACAGGACATTGGCTTCGAAACCGTGCTGGAAGTCAGCTACGTTGGGTCGTTTGCGCGGCATCTGGGCCAGCGAATCAACATCAACGGC
>DATJKO010000644.1:0-3169 GCA_035491355.1 Pyrinomonadaceae bacterium | reverse complement strand
GCCGCGGCTGAATGCCATCGGGATTGATTTCCAGGTGTTGGCGTTTTCCGTGTTGGCGGGACTGTTGTCGGCGATGTTGTTTGGAGTTATTCCCGCGTTGCGCACTGCGAAGCCGAATCTTATGGAGACGTTGCGCGCGGCAGGGCGGAGCGGCGCACTCGGTGCTACCGGGTTGCGTAATGGCGTCGTGGTTGTGGAAGTGGCGCTCGCGTTCGTACTGCTGATTGGATCGGGGTTGATGTTCCGCACGTTCCTGAACATTCAACGTGTGAATCTTGGATTTGACCCGCGCGGGCTGTTGACGTTTCAACTGCTCGGCAGGATTGGCAATACGGCGCAGGAACGGGACACGTTCAAGCGACGGCTTCGCGAACAACTCAGCGCGATTCCGGGTGTGCGAAGTGCCACCGCTTCGTTTCCACTGCCGCTGGCCAGCGCATTTAGTCCGGTGCGGTGGGGCGGTGCCGAAGCGCAAAACGATCCGAGTAAGTTTCAAGCTGCCGACCTTCAGATCGTCCTTCCTGGTTACTTCGAAGCGATGGGTACGACGCTGCTCGCGGGACGTACGTTCACGCAGGAAGACAGTTCGCCTGATCGAAACCTGCTAATAGTGGACCAGGCCCTCGCGGCGAAGGCGTTTCCCAACGAGTCTGCTGTGGGCAAGCGCATACTGTTTCGCGTGCGCACGCCGGAGGCGCAATGGGGAGAGATCATCGGGGTGGTGGCCCATCAGCGCAACACGTCGTTGATCGAAGCGGGTCGCGAACAGATCTACGTGACCGACGGGTATGTGAACCACGGCGCTGCTTCATGGTGGGCGCTGCGCACGGACGGCGATCCGTCAGCGCTTGCCGGCACGGTTCGCGAAGTCGTGCGCAAAGCCGGCGGTGAGACGTTCATCAACGAGATGCGGCCGATGGACTTTCACGTCACCGCGGCCCAGGCGCAGACTCGCTTTTCGCTGTTGCTGATTGGAGTGTTCTCGACGATCGCAGCGTTGTTGGCGGCTGTGGGTCTTTATGGTGTGTTGGCAACATTGGTCCGACAGCGAACGGCGGAGATTGGTGTGCGCATGGCCCTCGGTGCCGCGCCGTCACGGATCTTTCGGTTGATGGTCGGGAAGGGACTGTTTCTCAGCGCTATTGGCATCGGCGTCGGTCTACTCGCCGCGTTTGGTCTGACGCGTGTGCTGGCAAGCATGCTTGTCGAGGTTAAGCCAACTGATCCGGTGACGTTTGTAGCGGTGGGGGTGCTGTTCCTGGTGATAGCGTTTTTGGCGTCGTGGCTACCGGCCCAGCGAGCGGCAGGGTTGGATCCGACGACGGCACTACGCAACGAATAGTTCTCAAGAAGCACAAGTCGGCCCGCTTTTTAAGAGAGGTCGCGCCAAACTAGCGCGTAGACTTTCGATTGTCACGCCATTAGTCGCGTGGGTGACGTCTCAATTTGAAGGTGTCTCTCTGCGGTCCTCTGTGCATTCTCTGCTCACTCTGCGTTAAAAGGCTGTTTCAACGCAGAGCCCGCCGAGGATCCGCAGAGGCCGCAGAGGAGCTTTGCAAATCGACCTTCCCAATCAATATGGGAGCAGTCCTAATACTTACATTACAGCCTGAATTAGTCCGACCGTTAAGCTTGACGGATGCAACCAATCATAAGCGCTGATCAGAGGCTCGGAGTGATTCCAACTGGTGAACAAGTCAACGATGCGCGCGAGTTGTTGCGCCGGTTCTTGAAGCCCACGCGGTTGGTGTCGGCGGAGCGGTTAGGACGTGAGTCGGATGTTCAGGTCTATCTGAAACTCGAGACCGATTTGCCGACTAGATCGTTCAAGCCGCGTGGGGCGATCTATACGCTGATGAAGACGCTTGAAGAGCGAAGTCAACAAGCAGACAGAGTTGAGGCACCGATCAAAGGAGTGGTGGCGGCGAGCACAGGTAATCATGGGGCGGCAGTAGCGTATGCGGCAAGGTTGGCGAAATTGCCGGCGATGATCTTTCTTCCTCAGTCTCCAAATCCGATCAAGCGGGCGCGGATTGTTGAACTTGGTGCAGAGGTTAGGGAAGTTGAGTCGAAGGGACAGTCGCTTGCGGATGCGGCGGCGGTGTTTGGAACGGAAAACGGTTATTACTTTCTCAACGATGCCAGCGATGAGCTCGTGCCGGTTGGGACGGCGACGATTGCCGCGGAGATCCTCGACGAATTACCCACGCCCGACGTGATCATCGTGCCGATGGGCGACACTGCTTTGATTCGCGGCGTGGCGGCGGAAGCAAAGCGCCGGCATCCTGCGGTCAAGATCGTCGGCGTGCAAGCTGTAGAAGCGCCTTCGTATGTAAGGTCGTGGCACGAAGGTCGTGTAGTTACGACCGAAACGTGCGACACGATCGCCGAAGGAGTGGCGACATGTGTCCCGCTCGAGACGAACGTTCGTGCGATACGCGAATTGGTTGACGAAGTAACGCTCGTTTCAGAAGACGAACTGTTGGGAGCAGTTCGCACGTTGCTGTTCGAGGAACTCTTGGTTGCGGAACCCGCTGGTGCGGCGGCGACTGCGGCATATCTTCAGAACCCGACGCGTTATGCGGGCCACAGTATCGTTCTCCTGGTTACAGGAGCGAACATACAGCATGAATTGCTTTCCCTCGCCGCCGGTGATCCACCGCGATCATGATTTGTTATTCCAATCCCCAACAAAAAAATCCCCGACGCTGTTCTCCAGCGCCGGGGACTGCACAGACTCATGCGTTGGGCGGCTCGTACGGCCGCATGATTCATGAATGCGGGGGATTATGCCGTGGCTTGTGCCGCCTTCGACTCGGCGATCTTCCTGACAATCCGACGCGTCCTTTCAACGAACGCCAAATTGTCCGCCAGACAACTCTCAAGCAATACGCCGACGCCAAAGTGTCCAGTCATGTCGGCGGCATGCACAAGCATGACGTATTCGCCAATTCTGAAGTGGGTCAGATGAATGAGCTTCGCCAACACGAAAAGTCGCCTCGCCAGCGGTGCCTTGATTGCCGCAACTTCGCGACGAAAGTCTTCGACGAAGACTTCTTCAAGGCGGCCGCTGAGTGTCACTGGCTTTTGATTGATTAAGCGAAAGGCTTCATCAATCTTCTCGAGTGACTTCTCGGCGATGAACGTTCGTGCCTCGATCGCTTCCTTG
>DATJKO010000643.1:0-10990 GCA_035491355.1 Pyrinomonadaceae bacterium | reverse complement strand
GCACCGACCTGCTCGGCCTGCTGAAACCGACCTTTGGATCCAATTTACTGACCCAGTCTGCTCCTGCCCCTCAAACTACGATTTCCGGTTTCACATTTCCCTGGACCCAGGGACTGATACTCAATCACGCCACCATCACCGGCAAAGATCTGATCAATAAGTACCAGGTGAGCTATGGCAAGGGTTACCTGCTCGGCGACGGTGTGGTTGAAGGATTCGCTTGTCAAGATCTGAATAACAACATGTGGGTTCGCTCAGTTACGCTCGGCGATTTCCTGCTGAGGAGCGACGGCTCCGCGCTGTTTGGCGGTTCGTTCTTCCTCAGCAACTTCCTGTTGTTAGGTGACGGCTACGCCATGGGCGACGGCTATGCCATGGGTGATGGTTACGCCATGGGCGACGGCTACGCTATGGGCGACGGCTACGCCATGGGTGATGGTTACGCCATGGGCGACTGCTCACTCGGCGACAATGGACCAGGAATGAAATAGGTTCACTTTTAATGCGTGCGGCATGAAGAATCTGCGACAAAACTTAGCGACGGTTTACATGTGGCTCATCGTGGCCGCCGGCGCAATGGCTTGCTTGTTCGCAGCCTACACTCTTCCGCCAAACAGAATTGACGGCTACTTCCTGCTGCTGGCAATCGTCACCGCGGTGATTGGATCGCGCGTCGCGATTCGCATTCCGCAGATCAACATCAACATCACCGTCGAAGACACGTTTGTCTTCATCGCCCTGCTGCATTACGGCGGTGAAGCAGCCGTGATGGTCGGCGCTTTCGCCGGCGTCTGTTCCGCCCTGCGAATCAGTCGCAAGGTGCGAACCGTAACGTTTGGCGGCGCCGCCCTCGCCTGTGCAGTCTTAGCCACGGCAACTGCGCTGAAACTGGCCTTCGGTACAACCACGAAGCTCGTCGAAGGCAGTGCGGCGCTCGCGATTACCGCACTGTGTTTGATGGGATTGGTCCACTATCTCGTCCACACGATGATCGGCGCGATCGCGAGTGCCCTGAAAACCGGCGAATCGGTCTTGCACGTGTGGCGCCGTCACTTCCTGTGGATCTCGATCAGCTATTTCTCGGGCGCGGCCGGCGCGGGTTTCATCGTTAACAGTATCGGCACGTCACGTTTCTGGGCCATCCTGATCTGCATTCCGATTATCATCATCGTCTACTTCAGTTACGACCGTTACATGCGCGAAGTTAAAGCGTCCGCGCGTTACGCCGAAGAGGCTGAGCGACGCCGCGCTGAGAGCGAACACGAACGCGCCGAACAAGCTGAACGTCACGTCCAGGAGCTCAACAACTACATCGTCGAACAGGAACGAATCAGTCGCGTGCTGGAAGAAACAAAGGAACACTTCCGTCACGCCGCGTTTCACGATTCGCTGACTGGTCTCCCGAACCGTGGCATGTTTACCGAGCTCTTGAAGGCAGAAATCGAAAGCGCGAAACAGAGCCCGGATTATCTGTTTGCAGTCCTGTTCCTCGACCTCGATCGGTTCAAGAATATTAACGACAGCCTGGGCCATACTCACGGCGATCTGCTGCTGGTGGCTTTCGCCGAACGTCTCGAACGAACGCTACGTCCGTTCGACACACTGGCACGTTTCGGCGGCGACGAATTTGCGATCCTGATCAGCGGCATGAGCGATACGACCGATGCCGTCCGCGTCGCGCAGCGAATTCAGGACGAACTAAGCCAACCTTTCGTGCTCCATAAGAATTCCGCTTTCGCCACCTCGAGTATCGGCATCGCGCTGAGCTCGAGCGGGTACGACAAACCGGAGGACATTCTTCGCGACGCCGACACCGCAATGTATCGCGCCAAGGAAAATGGAAAGGCGCGTTACGAAGTTTTCGATCATGGCATGCACGCACGCGCCGTTTCGCGTCTGCAACTCGAAAGCGATCTGCGGCAAGCGGTGGAGAACAAGGAGTTCTGCGTTTTCTACCAACCAATCGTGTCGCTGCAAACCGGACGGCTCGCAGGTTTCGAAGCGCTGGTGCGCTGGAACCATCCGCGTCGCGGTCTCGTTTCGCCGGCCGACTTCATTCCCGTTGCGGAAGAGACCGGATTGATTGTTCCGATTGGCGAGTGGGTGCTCGGTGAAGCGTGTGCGAAGGTTCGTGAATGGCAAACCGCTTCGCCGACTCATCGTTCGTTAAGCCTGAGCGTCAATCTTTCCGGCCGTCAGGTCGCGCAACCGGATTTGCTGGAACGAATCAAAGAAGCGCTCGCGGCTAGTAAGCTGAGTCCGCACTGTCTGAAGCTCGAAATCACGGAAAGCGTGGTCATGGAGAATGCGGAAGCAGCGACGGTCATGTTCAAGCAACTGCGTTCGCTGGGCGTTCAGTTGAGCATCGACGACTTCGGCACCGGCTACTCCTCGCTCAGCTATCTGCACCGCTTCCCGCTCAACTATCTCAAGATCGATCGCTCGTTTGTCTCGCGCTTAACCACCGAGAATGACAACGCGATCGTGCGCACGATCTCCACGCTCGCCCGTAACCTCGGCATGGAAGTAATCGCCGAGGGAATCGAGACTGACGACCAGTATCAGCAACTCCGAACACTCGGTTGTGAATACGGTCAGGGCTATCTTTTTTCTCCGCCGGTCAACGTCGAAGCAGTGCTTCACCTGCTCGTCCAGGACGCTCATCGAGAGTCAGAACCCGGGTTGCCACTGCCGGAAACGACCGATGAAGAGATGACCGTCGGCTACTCGATGTAAGACGGATTCTGCTACCATGACGGCATGCGATTTCTGAGTTTGAAATTAATTGCTGCGCTGGTTCTTACAACTGTTGTAATCCCACAGTTTACGCTGGCCCAAACTCCGGCTCCGGGTGGTGACGTGGTAATGGTGCTGCCCTTCGAAAACACCTCCAACCGCGCCGAATACAACTGGGTCGGTGAGAGTTTTGCGGACGCGCTCGCTGAGCTCTTGGCCAAGCCTGGTCTGATGGTCATTTCGAGTGACGAACGCGAGCTCGCTTATCAACGGCTGCGTCTGCCGAAGACAGTGATACCGTCGCGTGCGACGGCAATCAAACTAGCGCGGCAGGCAAGAGCGACGATGATCGTTGTCGGGAGTTACTCGGTAACGCCACCACCAACGAAAGGCGCACCCGCAACGGGCAACAATCAGGACAAGGCTCCGAGCGACGGTTACGTGCAAGTCACGGCGCGGGTGATTAAGGTCCTTGAAGGCCGCACACTCGGCGAGGTGATGGACGGCGGGTGGGCGACGCGCCAGTTTGATTACGGCGGCGCACTAACAACGCTTCAGGACATTCACGGACGTCTCGCGTACCAGATTCTTTATCAGCGCGACAAGGCGCTGCCCTACTCGCAGAACCAGATCGTCCAGGAAGCGACCAAGATTCCGCAGAAGGCTTTCGAAAGTTACGTCAAAGCGGTTCAACTCGATCTGCGCTCAGAACCGCGAACCAACTATCTCAAGAACGCGCTGCATTTCTACTCCGAGGCTTTGGGCGGTGCGGTTTATCCGCAGGCTGCGTTCGAGCTCGGTCTCACTTACATGAGCCTCGGCAATTGGAAGGACGCAACTGAGTACTTTTCGAAGTTACAAAAGAAAGAGCCGCACTATGCGGAGGCTGCGTTCTACGCAAGTCTCGGTTACATGAAGTTGGGAGACTACGGACGCGCACTCGCGACCATCGTTCCGCTTTCCAGCGACATGCCGCTGATTGGTGTTTACAACAACGCCGGCGCTATCGCGATGCAGGCCGCACGTGAAAACAAGAACGACACGGAACGCAAACGACTGCTGGCCCAGGCGGCCGACTTTCTCGCGCGCGCTCACGAATCGGCGCCGTCGGATCCGATGGTCCGGTTCAATTACGCTTACGCGTTGTTCCTCCAGGGGAAATACACGGAATCCGCCGAACAACTGCGTCCGGTGATTACCGACAACCAGCGCGATGGACAGGCGTATTTCCTGTTTGCAAAGTCGCTCGGAAAGACGGGTAAATCGGAAGCAGCGACTGCGGCTGATGACCAGGCCCGCCGCTATTTGCAAACCGCGTATGCGCGCTGGGAAACGGAGTGGCAGAAGTCGCAAACCACGAGCGGCGTCAACGTTCGCATGCGCGACGTGCTGAACCGTGAAGAAGTGTTCGACCTGAATCGCGTCAAGATAGCTGCAAATGCCGAGACGCCGAGTTCCGCGACTCAGGACCTGCTGATCAAGGCCCGCGATCTTTATCAGGCCGGACGCGATGACGAAGCGCTGCCGGAACTGCATCGCGTGGTGATGATCGAGCCGACGAATGCTGAGGCGTATCTGCTCAGTGGCCGCATTAACCTTCGCCGCAGTGATCAGGAGGCCGCGATTGCGGCACTGAAGACCGCAATCTTCTGGGATCCGAAACTGATCGACGCTTACATTCTGTTGGGTCGAATCTTCCTCGACCGCGGCGACCGCGGCGAAGCTCGTAAGTACGCACTGAGCGCGATCACGATCGATCCAAACAATCAGGAAGCGATAGCGCTGCAGCGACAAGTGACGATGGGGAATTAGGTCTGCGGTTGGTCCTGGGTCTTGGGTCTTTGTGCTTAGTGCTTTGTACTTTGTTCTTTGTCAAAGCACTAAGACCAAAGGCCCAAGACCATTTTTGTGGCACGCGAGGTGCTCAAGGGATAACCGGCACGACACGGAAAACAAAAGTTCGTTACCGTGCCCCCGCCGCCAACATCCCCTGAGCGCCGCCTGCCGCTGCGCCAGCTAACCTTCCGAGCGACCCTTCAGTGCTTCCCCCCAAAACATGGACCCGGCGAAATTGGCCGGGTCTTCCCGCTTTTTAGGTACCCTTTAATGACTTCTCTGCGAACTCTGCGTACCTCTGTGTCTCGGCGGCAGATGATTGCCCATTTACGACCTTTCCTGGTTGACGACGAAATTTGTCACTTTGACGGTGACGCTTTCTGTCTTTTTGCGTCAATTTCCAGCGATTTGACAGACTCGAACCTAACCGCATGAGCCGGCTTGAAAAATTTTTTTCCTCGCTTTTGTTACACTGAGCCGCAGTGCGGCAAGCAGTACCTACATCGCCTGAATGGATCGCAGCAGCTGCGACTGCGCTCCTGCTCATCTTCTCGTTTCCGAATGTCGAGTTGTGGTTTCTGGCGTGGGTAGCCCTGGTTCCGTTACTCGTCGTCATCGCCCGCCGGCCGTCACCGCTGCGTGCACTGATTCTCGGGTGGGCCGTCGGCGCCGTCTTCTTCTATACGACCTGTCATTGGCTCACCTACTCGATGATTCACTATGGCAGCATTCCGTGGCCCGTCGCCTATCTCCTACTCATACCACCCGCAGTCCTAATCGCGTTCTTCCCAGGGCTCGCACTGATGCTGGTGGCGTTCGCGATCAAGCGCCTGGGCCTCGGTGCGGTGTTACTGGCTCCGGTGTTTTGGGTCACAGGCGAATGGCTGCGCCTTGCTGTGACGGGCCAACTCTGGAACGCGCTCGGTTACTCGCAGGCGTTCCATCCGTTGCTCGTTCATCCGGCAAACTGGGGTGGGGTGTACGCAGTCAGCTTCCTGATCGTCGCCGTCAGTTCAACGATTACGTTGATCATTATGAAGCGATCGCGTTGGACGGTGGGGGCGTCGTTCATGGTCGTGATGGCAACGCTCTTTGTGATCATGTTGTCGAAGTTTCTTCCCCACGAAGAGTTCTACTCGTCGGACACGTCGAATATCTGCGTCGTCGCAGTACAACCAAATGTGCCGATGGCGTTAGTAAAGAGTTCCACGGAGCTGAAGGAGTTGTTGGATCGTCACTTGTCGATGAGCTTGAGTGGACTGCAGCAGTGTAGCGAAGGGCACACCGCGCGACTCGTGATCTGGCCCGAGTCGCCGATGAATTTTCAGTACGCTTCGAATCCTGCGTTTCAACAACTCGTGACGAACTTCTCCCTTGAGAACAGGACCTACCTGCTCTTCAACTCGTTGGAACCTGCGCCGGGAGGCGGCTCGTACAACTCAGCGCTTCTAATAAATGGGAACGCCCCGATCACTCAATATGATAAGATTCGGCTAATGCCGTTTGGCGAGTATGTGCCGCTCCCTCAATGGTTACCGGGAGCATCTTTGATAACTGGTCTCGTTGGTGATTTCACACCCGGCAACAAGTACACGCTGATGTCGGTCGGCGATTATCGTCTGGGTGTCTTTATTTGCATCGAGTCGGCGTATCCCTGGATCGCGCGTGAGATGACGTCGCGCAATGCCGACCTGCTGATCAATATTTCCAACGACGGCTATCTTGGACCAACCGCCGTGATGCGACAGCATCTTGCGAACACGATCTTTCGCGCGGTGGAAAACGGCCGGCCCTTGATGCGCGTTACGAACACTGGCCTGTCCGCCGACATCGATTTCGAGGGCAAGGTTGATGAGCGTACGGAGCCGTTTCAAGAGGACGTTCGGGTTTGGACTTACTCGCCGGCGCAGGCGCAGACGATTTACACGAGGTACGGCGATTGGTTCGTTCACCTCTGCACCGCAGTTACAGCGATTGTGCTGCTCGGGATTTTGATTGGCAGTAGAAGGAGTTTTGGAAAGTTAAGATGAACGAGATTTTGTCACTTCAGGAACTGCGGGTTTCTTTTGACGATCTGCGTGCGCGAGTCGAACAGCTCGGGAGGTTTCTTTGATGTCCCTGCGCGCCGCGAAGAGTTGAACCGTATCGAGTCGCAGGCTTCTTCGCCCGACTTCTGGAACGATCAGGAAGCCGCGCAGAAGTTGCTGCAGGAACGCAGCCGCCTGGAAAAGAAGATTGGACGGCAGGAGTATTTTCAATCGCAGGTAGACGACGCCGCAGTGCTCTTTGAGTTTGCCGAAGAAGACGAGAGTTCGATTAAGGAACTGCAGTCGCTGCTTGAACGGCTCGAACACGAGTTGGAGCAGGCCGAAACGGAAATGCTGCTTGCCGGCGACAACGATCGCCGCAATGCGATCTGTACGATTCATCCCGGCGCCGGCGGCACGGAGTCGCAGGATTGGGCCGAGATGCTGTTGCGCATGTATTTGAAATGGGCCGAACAGCACGAGTTCAAAGCTGAGGTGCTCGAATATCAACCGGGCGAGGAAGCCGGACTGAAGAGCGTCACGTTCAGAGTGGAAGGCGAATACGCCTATGGCTTACTGGCCGCCGAAGCCGGCGTGCATCGCCTGGTGCGCATCTCGCCGTTTGACCAGGCTGCGCGGCGCCACACGTCATTCGCTTCCCTGTTTGTCTATCCCGAGATCGACGAAGACATCGAGGTCGATATCCAGGACAAAGACTTGCGCATCGATACCTACCGCGCGACTGGCGCCGGAGGTCAACACATCAACACCACCGACTCTGCCGTGCGCATTACTCATAACCCCACGGGCATAGTCGTCTCCTGTCAGAACCAGCGTTCGCAACATCAAAACCGGGCCGTGGCCATGCAGGTGCTGCGTTCCCGTCTCTATGAACTCGAATTGGAAAAGCGTCGGGCCGAGACAGCGGAGTTGGAAGCTAATAAAGCTGACATCTCGTTCGGCTCGCAGATCAGAAGCTACGTGCTGGCCCCCTATCAGCTAGTTAAAGACACGCGCACCAAACTTGAACGAGGTAACGTCGACGCTGTTTTGGGCGGAGACATCGACGACTTCATCAAAGCGTACTTGCTCGCGCGCAAGGCTGCGTAGCACCGAGTCATTTGTCATTTGTCATTTGCCATTTCTTATTTGTCATTTTTGAGCGGCGCAAGCGTAAGTTTCGCTGAGATAGAAAACGCGGAATCACCAATGCCAAATGAGAAATGGCAAGTGACAAATGACAAACGACTTCGGTTCTGGAGTTTGCATGTCAACTACACATATTGAAGAGAGACCGCGCGTCATCCTGCCACGCGCGAGTCGGAGCAGCGAGATACTCGCGATTCTGCTGCTGGCCGCCGGACTGCTGCTGGCGCTTTGCCTGATCTCAGCGGCGTTCTATCCGAACGATCCGTCGTGGAACTCAGCCGGACAGAGCGAAACTCAAAACTGGGCCGGCGCGATCGGCGCGAACGTCGCCGCTACCGCGTTTCAGTTTATCGGCCTCGCGGCGTACCTGCTGCCATTGCTGCTGTTCGCCGCTGCCTGGCGACGTTTTCGACGCAACGCCATCCAGAGTCCGCTGACGCGAATCGCCGGTTTGCTCGTGCTCGTCGTCGCCGCATCGGCGTTGCTTTCGATCTCACACTTGCATCCGTTGTTCGATTCGAGCGTGCAACCGGGTGGCCTGCTCGGCTCGGTTGTCGCACAAGGTCTCGCCAGTGGATTAAGCAGAATCGGCGCGACTATCCTGCTCGTAGCCATCGCCGCCAGTGGTCTACTGCTCGCGACAAACTTCTCGTTCATTCGTCTCTACGAAATCATCGTCAACCTGATCGCCACGCGCTTCGCGTTCATCGGCAGACTCCCCGAGCGATTCAGCGCCTGGCGCCAGCTACGCCGCGAACAAGCCGCAAAACGAAAAGAAACAAAAGCCGCACTCAAAGCTGAACGCGAAGCCGCTCGCGGCACGTTGAAGCAGACGCTGAATCTCACAGCGGCCGAACGTGTCGCCGACTTCATGAAAGACACGTCGCCAATTGAGACGGCGAAAGTGATTCGCGGCGACGCGAAACGTACGAGCGTGGCCAACGTCGAACCTGAACCGCCGATCATCGTCGCCAGCGTAGCGGCCGGAGCCGCAGCCGGTGCAACAACGACACCGATTCCGACGGTCTCCACGGAGCGATCGTCAAGACGTTCGATCTCACCCACCAGAGACGAAGCAGACGACGTCGAAGAGATGGTGAAAGGCGCCTCGGTCCTACGAGTCAAAGCAGAAGCACCCGCGACCGGTAAGCTGCCTTTCGACGCAAACCGCCGCGCTGTCAGTTACGACGACTACAACCCGCCGGCGTTGCACTTCCTGAACGAAGCGCCGCCGCACAGCGAACAGGCCGACGCGGAATTGCTCGCACTGGCAAATCGTCTCGCCGAGAAGTGCAAGGAGTTCAACGTCACGGGCCAGATCAAACACATCTGCCCCGGTCCCGTCGTCACGACTTACGAATTCAAACCCGATCCCGGCGTGAAGTACTCACGCGTCGTTTCGCTGGTCGACGATCTATGTCTGGCCCTGAAAGCGGAGTCGGTGCGCATCGATCGCATGCCGGGCAAACCGCACGTCGGCATTGAAGTGCCCAACCCGCGTCGGGAGACGATCTTCCTACGTGAGGTTATCGAATCGCGTCCGTTCCAGGAGTCGCCGTCGAAACTCACGATCGCGCTCGGCAAGACGATCGATGGTCTGAACTACGTCGCGGATTTGGCGAAGATGCCGCACCTGCTGATCGCGGGTACCACCGGCGCCGGCAAGTCGGTCGGCGTCAACGCGCTGATCGTCTCGATCCTTTATCGCGCGCGGCCCGACGAAGTTAAGTTCATCCTGATCGATCCGAAACGGCTCGAGCTCGGTCTTTACGAAGACATCCCACACCTGGCGACGCCGATCATCGTCGATCCGAAAGTGGCGTCGCGCTCGTTGAAGTGGGCGGTTGCGGAGATGGAGCGACGTTACCGCGATCTCGCCGGTTGGGGCGTCAGAAACATCGACGGCTACAACACCGAGATCATGCGTCGAAACCTCGTGAAGGAATACGACGACAACGGTGAGCCGTGGAAACCGTTGCCGTACATCGTGATCATCATCGACGAGCTCGCCGATCTGATGATGACTTCCGGTCGCGAAGTTGAAGAGTCGATCACGCGTCTCGCCCAAATGGCGCGCGCGGTCGGCATTCACCTCGTGCTCGCCACGCAGCGCCCGTCAGTCGACGTGATCACGGGCTTGATCAAAGCCAACTTCCCATCGCGTATTTCGTTCCGCGTTTCGTCGAAGATCGACTCGCGCACGATCATCGACACGAATGGCGCCGAACAGCTTCTCGGCCGCGGCGACATGCTGTTTCTGCCGCCGGGCACTTCCCGACTCATTCGCGTCCACGGGGCGTACATCGACGAAACCGAGATCGGCAAGATCGTGTCGCACATCAAGGCGCAGGGTCCGCCGTCTTACGACGAGACGATCACGCAGTCGGACGAAGAAGCGCTGGGACTCGAGGGGACGGAAGGTGAACACGACGAGTTGTTCGAGGAAGCGTTGCGGATTTGCGTTGAGATGAAGCGTGCTTCGACGTCGGTTTTGCAGCGCCGGCTGCGCATCGGCTACGGCCGCGCCGCCGCTATTCTCGACATGATGGAACGCGAAGGATTGATCGGCCAGGCGGATGGTTCGCGTCCTCGTCCCGTGCTCGGCCGCGCGTATGAGATGATTGCCGAGTGGGATGAGATGGGCAATCCCGAAGAGTGATCATTTTCCATTCACCAGTTTCCATTTGTCACTTCAATTCTTTCGAAATGGAAAATGGAAAATGAAAAGCGCCACGCACGTGTGCATTTTGCTATAAACCCAGATGCAGCAAAACTTAAGTGCGTTAACACGGATTTTCTCCACAGGCTTTTCCACAGTTGCGGTGGAAGATCCGTGCCTCTTGATGGAAGGAAAACCAAATGCTAAATCAACTCTCAACAGCCACTCCAGAGGTGGCTTCCTTACTCACCAGCGGTTACCTGATGGAAACTCCAATTCCTGATCCGCCGCCTCCGATCGATCCGCCTGATAATCAGGGTGGTGGAAATCTCGGAGCGGATCCGGACGAGGAAGAGGGAAGTTCAAGCTAGTAGTCCTCGGTGGATTGCAGATTCTTTGAGCAACGCTCAGAACACCGAGACTCGCCCCGTTTCACTCGAAGGTCTTGCCGAACCTGGATCAACTTCGTCGCTCTGCTCGTGAAATCTTCGACGCTGCGCTTTTGTCGGTAGATCCACGACAAGCCGTAAGGCGGGCTATCGCACGCGATGGGTCAACGCTTGAAGTGTGCGGTGAGCGATTC
>DATJKO010000642.1:0-6567 GCA_035491355.1 Pyrinomonadaceae bacterium | reverse complement strand
AACGCCTGCCGACTGGAAACGATCCGACAGCACGCGCGCACGTTCCTGAGTCAGCTGCTGCAAAGAGACTTCATCACCGCGGTTGTCGGTGTAGGCTTCAATCAGGATCTGATAGTCCGGATTACTGGCCAACAACGCCGCGAGTGGTTCGAGTTTGGCTGCTGATGCAGTTGACAGATTGGCCTGACGCGCGTTGCTCCAAATGTTCTCCGGAAGAATCAGACGGAAGCCAGTGGCGGACTCCTTGACTGATCCGTACTTCGCCAAGGTCTGTTTCAACGTCGCCTCGGCGTTGCGTCTCTCGACCGCGAGTCGCTCAGCTTCGACGCGGGCGTTCTCGGCGTCTTTCTCGCCTTCAAGTCGCGCGAGTTTGAGTTTGGCAGCGTCGGAGTCACTACGGAGCTGCTGATTCTCGTCACGCAGCCGGGCGATCTCGACTCGCTTTTCGCGCAACTGATCATTCGCAGTGCCGGCGTCACGTTCCGCGAGTTCACGTGCACGAGTTTCTTTGTCGAGAGCTGACCGGAGTTGGGCCACTTCCCTTTCCAGCGCATCCGCATTTTTTTCCGCGGCGCGAATCGCGTCATCGCGGCGTCGCGTCTCTTCGCGAGCGAGGCGAGCTGTACGGCGAGCCCCGGTGACTTCTTCAGCATGAGCGCCGGCAGAAGTTGCCTTGCGGGCTTCCATATCGATTTCGGATGTGGGTTGATTCAAACGCCAAGCTTTCTCCGCGAGTTGCAACTGATCTTCTGCGGCGCGTAATTCCTCCGGTGCGTCCTGCGAAGCGCCGGCGTACTTCGCCAGAGCTAATGCCTGACGTGCGCCGAGCAGCGAGACGGGCGTTTGCCGATAATCAGCATCGGCAACGTCAGGCACGCGGACGTTGCGAAAGTAATCACTCGAGTTGCCGATGTATTTCACGTCGACCGTTTCCACCTGGCTTCCGTTTGGTTTGCGTGGCGGAAGGTTCTCCATGATGACCATGCGGCTCGGCACTTTCATCAGGAAGTGCGGTTCCGCAGTAAGTAGCAAGGCGAACGATTGGAGTGGCGTGGTGACGTCCAGTTTGGAATCGACGAAAGAGCTGCCGCTGCGTTTGATCTCACCGAGGTTGTCGACGTTACCTTCGGGCGAGATGGCCCAGAGAATGTAGGTCGTGTATGGGCCACCGAGTTCCGATGCGCGTGGCAGATCGTCAACGCTGAACTCGACGCGAGTGCCGCGACGGCCGGCGCGCTTCACCTTGGCTTCGCCTTTCAGACGCGGCAACACAGTCGTACCGCGAAACTTCACCGTCACCGTCTCGTCCAACGGGTACGTAATCGCGACGGTCTGTCGTTCAACATCCCTTTGAGCAAACGCAACGGAGACGGAAAATAAACAAGCGATAAGTAAGAGCGGGAGGCGTTGACCAATGCAACTAAATGTCATGGCAAAAGAACTCCTGGTCAGTTATTCATCCTCTTGATGCCTCAGGCACCTGCAACTGTTGCCGCAAATCACACAGATTATTCGCGAAATCTGTGTGCGTACCTGGTCTTACGGTAAGCGGCCAACTGAACAATGAGCACGGTGATTCCGGAGAGCAACAGCAGATGAATCCAGCCTCGTTGCCCAGCAACGAGCAGGATGAGCCAAAGCAGAATCAGACCTGAACCAATCAACCAAAGCATCAGGGCACTTCGTTCAACTTGTAACCGACACCGCGGACCGTAAGTACATAACGCGGGTTCTTCGGATCGGTTTCGAGTTTTTTCCGCAGCCGGTTGATATGCGGATCGATGTTGCGTTGATAGCCTTCGTAGTCGGTGCTCCACACGCGATCGAGCAACGCGTTCCTGGACCATGCCCTGCCGGGCTCGGAGGCGAGCAGTTCGAGAATCTGAAATTCAAGCGGCGTTAAGTCGACGCGATCGCCGTTGCGGATGACTTCGTGACGACGCTTGTCAATCACCAGATCGCCGACTTCGATTCGTTCGCCGTCGGGTTCCGCGGCGACGCTGCCGCCTCGTCGCAGTAACGCCTCGACACGATACTCGAGTTCACGCGGACTGAACGGCTTCGCCAGGTAGTCGTCGGCGCCGGCTTCAAAGCCCGCTACTTTATCGGAGAGTGCGTCGTGAGCAGTCAGAAAAAGTGCCGGAGTCTGAATGCCGCGATCGCGGACTCGTTTGAGCAGATCGAGTCCCGAAATGCCGGGCATCGAGACGTCAAAGATGAAGCAATCAAACCTTCCTGCCAGTGCCGCTTCGAGGGCGGCCATCCCGTTTTCACGTTCGTCAACCGTAAAACCGAGGCGCCGAAAGTATTCGGCGAGGAGCAGACGCATGTCCGTGTCATCGTCCGCAATTAGAAGGCGTTTGCCGGTGTATTTGCTGTTTGTTGGTGCTTGCTGTGCCAAATCTCTCTGATCCTGTCGGTGGGGATCCTTTAAACGTCGTAGCTTGCGGGAAAATTATAACCCATCTAGCCACAGACTCGTCCCTTAAAGATCGTGCGAGTTTACACACGAACAGTGTAGATGGGGCAAAATCAGTCAGCCTTGACGCAAATAAGTGGGGGTAAGTATAGTTCGCTTTTAACTTTGGACCGCGTCAACCCTCCTTATAGCAACTGATCGGAGACTTTAGCAACCAGAGATGCGTGAAGTTCGCCGCTTGTTAAAGTACCTGAAACCTCACTGGCCGATCTTCACAGTAGCCACTTTCGCGATGGTGCTGGGGAGTCTCCTGGAGGCCGCCACGGGCGCGCTAATCGTCCCGATTTTCGATCAGGCCTTGTCGCAAAAGGGGGGTGCGCGGACTTCTACACTCTTCGGCTTGCAGCATTTGATTCCCCAGGATCCACTAGGCGCCTGGAAGATGATCTCGCTCCTGCTGATCGTCTTCACGGTCGGCAAAGGAATCGCGGAATATTTCTCCAGTTATCTGATGGCGCGCATCGGCCAGTCGTCCGTGCTGAAGTTACGCCAGGATCTTTACAACCACCTGCTCTCCCAATCTGCGACGTTCTTCGAGCGCCACCGAACCAACTATCTCGTTTCGCGACTTGTTTCCAGTGCGGCGGCGATTGAAACGGCAGTGACCAGCACACTGCGCGACCTGTTGCGCGAAAGTTTTGCTTTAGTGGGATGTCTGGCGGCGTCCTTTTATTACAGCTGGCGATTGACACTAAGTTCACTGATCATCGCGCCGATCATCGCGGTGCTCACCGTGAAGTTCGGGAAAGCGTTGCGAAACCTGGCCCGCGAGAGTCTTGAAGGCAGCAAGGAACTGACGGATACCGCGCAGGAAGCACTCGCTAATCAGGGTATCGTCAAAGCGTATCGTGCGGAACAGCGCGAGGCTGCCCGTTTTAAGAGCGTGGCGACCCGGATCGTTCGAGCCAACCTGCGCAGTGCGAGCATCGCCGGTGCGTCGCCGCCGATCATCGAACTGATCGGAATGTTGTTCGTCGTGCTGCTGCTCTTCGTGGGCCAACGCGAGATCATCGCCGAACGAATGAACACGGCGCAGTTCGTTACGTTCCTGTTCTTCCTGCTCCGCAGCTACGATCCGATGCGCAAGTTGTCGCGCCTCCAGAACAGCATGGAACAGGCGCTGGCCGCCGCCCAACACGTGTGGGAAGTGATGGACGAACACGTCGTCATTCGGGAGAAACCAGACGCGCGCGCGGTGTCGCCCTTGAAGCAGCAGATCGAACTGCGCAACGTTTCGTTTGGTTATGACAACGAAGTGCGGTCCGTGTTGCGAGACGTAAGTCTGCGCGTTCAGGCCGGAACAATGGTGGCGTTGGTTGGCGAATCGGGTGGCGGAAAGTCGACGTTGACAAAGCTGCTTCCCCGTTTTCACGATCCGAGTTCCGGTTCGGTCCTCTGGGATGGCATCGATCTGCGCGACGTGACACTGGCGAGCCTGCGTGGGCAGATCGCACTCGTGACGCAGGAGACGGTGCTGTTCAACGACACCGTCCGCCACAACATCGCCTACGGCAAACCGGAAGCAACTGACGCGGAGATCCAGGAAGCAGCAACGATCGCTTTAGCACACGACTTCATTCGCGAAATGCCTGATGGTTACGATACGATTGTCGGCGAGCGCGGTATTTTCCTTTCCGGCGGTCAACGACAACGGCTGGCCATTGCCCGTGCCATCCTGGTGAACGCGCCCGTGCTCGTGCTTGACGAGGCCACATCGGCTCTCGACGCAGAGTCGGAACGTCTGGTGCAGCGCGCGATCGCCAATCTGGTCCGCAATCGGACGACAATCGTCATCGCCCACCGTCTCTCGACGGTTCGTCGTGCGGACGTGATTGTAGTGATGGAAGGCGGCCGGATCATAGAAACAGGAACCCACACGGAATTGCTGGCCCGGGGTGGACAGTATCGAAAACTCTACGAATTACAGTTTGCTGATGAAGAAGAGGATCTGGTTACGTTTAATAGCGGTTGAGATTTGTGCTTTGTACTTTGTTCTTCGTGCTTAGTACTTTGTTCTTTGTGCTTTGTCTGCCTATCCAGTTGTCTGCGATAACCACAAAGTACCAAGCACAAAGAACAAAGTACTAAGTACCAAGTACAAAGCACAAAGTTCAAAGAACAAAACAATGAAATCGATGACCGGATATGGCAAGGGGACGATCACAGGCGAGGACTTCTCCGTCTCGGTTGATCTCAAGACCGTCAACAATCGTTTTCTCGACATCCACCTCCGCGCCGGCTCAGAACTCGCCGCGCTCGAGCCCGCGATCAAGAAGCGCATCAGCTCGCGACTCTCACGCGGACGTGTTGATGTGACCATCAGTCTCGAACGGAGCGCGCAGCTCGCCTATGAGTTGAACCGTCCCCTGATCGCGGGCTACATCAACGCGCTGAAGCAGTTGCAGCAGGACTTCAACATCGGCGGCGAACTCGACATCAACCTGCTCGCCCGTATTCCGGGCGCGTTGCAGCCGGCCCGCAATGGCATCGACGAAAAAGTAATCGAAGCATTGAACGGTGCGTTGGACCAGGCGCTTGACGAACTGGAGCGAATGCGCGAGCAGGAAGGCGACGCGCTGAGAGTCGAGTTGCGCGATCGCGTGCAGAAGATCGAAGGGCTCGTGCCCACGATCGAAGCCAGCGCCGAGGGGCTCGCGGATGCGTACCGCCAACGCCTGCAAAAGAGGATCGGAGAGTTGTTGAATCGCGGCGGGCAGATAGTGGAGATCGATCCCGCAAGACTGGCGCAGGAAGTCGCTTATCTTGCGGATCGCAGTGATGTAAGTGAGGAGATGGTCCGTCTGCGCAGCCACCTGGCGCAGTTTCAGGAAGCACTTGAGGGCCCGGGCGAAGCGGGAAAGATGCTCGATTTTCTGTTGCAGGAACTGAACCGCGAAGCCAATACGACTTTGTCGAAGTCGACGGATTTGACGATCAAGGAAGCGGGACTCGCTATTAAAGCGGAAGTGGAGAAACTGCGCGAACAGGTTCAGAATGTTGAGTAAAGTGACGGAACTGCAAACGCCGACCCAGGTTAACAACTCCCCAACGCGGGGTACGCTCTTTGTCGTTAGTTCTCCTTCCGGGGGTGGAAAAGGCACACTTGTCCGGGGCGTATTGGAGATTGTCGAAAATCTTAGTTATTCTGTGTCCTACACAACTCGCGGGCCACGCGCGAATGAAGTAAATGGCCGCGAGTATTTCTTTATCGACGTGCCGACGTTCGAGGAGATGGTCGCCGGCGGCGAGTTTCTCGAATGGGCCTGCGTACACGGAAACTTCTACGGGACTTCCAAGCAGCAGATAGCCGAGAAGACTGCGGCCGGTCTCGACATTATTTTGGAGGTTGACGTGCAGGGCGCCGCGAGCGTGCGTCAGTTGCTGATGGACACGGTGAGTGTGTTTATTCTGCCGCCGTCATTTGCAGTACTGAAGGAACGTTTGTGCGCACGAGGGACCGACACGGCTGAGAGTCTGGAACTCCGGTTGCGCAACGCCCCTGAAGAGTTGAAGCACTATTCAAAGTTTGATTACGTAATCATCAACGACGAAATCGAGCGGGCCGTGGGCCAACTCGCGTCGATCATTTATGCAGAACGAGCACGGTGCGTCAGGCGAGACGGTCTGGTGCGAAGGGTGATTGAAGATTTTCAGGTCGGTGGATGACCTGTCAACAAATTAACGTGAGGAGAATCGAGTGGCTACAGCAGAGTTGGGTGATAGTGAAGTTGATGGCACAGGTGGACCAGAAGTTGATTCCAAGTACCGTCTGATTATCCTGGCAGCGAAGCGAAGTAAACAATTACAACGTGGAGCACAACCACGAATTGAGATCGATCCGCAGAAACACAAACCGACGCGGATCGCGTTGGAAGAAGTGATACGCGGCCGCGTACATTTCGTGATCAAGGAAAACGAGGAGAAGTAGAGCGCGAGTTTTTTCGCTCTTTGTACTTTGTTCTTTGAACTTAGTACTTCGTTCTTAGTACTTTGTGCTTAGTTCTTCGTACGATGTGCGTCGAGTCTCGGAAGCACCTGGAATCACGAACAAAGAACCAAGTACAAAGCACTAAGTACAAAGTACAAAG
>DATJKO010000641.1:0-4828 GCA_035491355.1 Pyrinomonadaceae bacterium | reverse complement strand
GGTGTTCTGCGCGCGCCAGTCGAGGAAGTTTGGACCAGTTGTTTGGCCTCTCTTGCCCTCGCGATTTACTTCCTGAATGGCGACGATGCGGTTGGCGTTGGGATAAGGCAGCCGCCGCAACATGACACTGTTGACGACGCTGAAGATCGCCGTGCTCGCGCCGATCCCCAGCGCCAGGGTGACGATCACGATCGCGGTGAACCCCGGGTGCTTCAACAACCCCCGACAGCCATAACGAATGTCTTTGAACAACGTATCGAACATCTCAGTGCACCTCCTTACTCGTAACGCAGCGCAGTCAGGGGATCGACTTTCGTGGCGCGGCGTGCCGGTATGAAACAGGCGACGAACGCAACGATTGATAACAGACCAGCCACTGCCAGGAACGTGAGCGGATCCTTCGCCGTCACCTGGAACAACAGGGTGTTCATCACTCTCGTCACGCCGAACGCGGTCAGTAGGCCGATCCCCAGACCCACAGCCACCAACAACATTCCCTGCCCCACTACCATCCGACGTACATCACCCTGACGAGCGCCCAGCGCCATGCGAATACCAATCTCGTGCGTCCGTTGTGCAACCGAATAAGACATAACGCCGTAGATTCCGGTCGCCGCCAGGATCATCGCGATCGCCGCGAAGAGACCCAGCAGCGTCGTGCGATAGCGTGGAGTCGCCGTTGACCGGTTGACCCACTCATCCATTGTTCTAATTGCCGCAACCGGTTGCTCCGGATCGATCCCATTCACTTCTTTCCGCACCGCGGGCACCAAACTCATGGGATCGCCCTGGATGCGCAACGTGAGGTTCATCCTCCCGGATGTGAAAGTCGGCAAATACATCGTCGCGTACGGTTGAAACTCGAGCGAGCGATGGCGGATGTCGCCGACGACGCCGATGATCTCGAATGGTTTGTCGCTCAGCACGGTCATCAGACGTTTCCCGAGTGCTTCTTCATTTGGAAACACTGTGTTGACTAGACTTTCACTGACGACGATCATCCTTGCGTTATCGCGCACTTCCTGCGGCGTGAAATTCCGACCGCGCAACAAAGGAATGCGCAACGCTTCGAAGTAGTTTTGATTAACGCGGCGGAAGTCAGCACCAAACTCCTGGCCCCGAGCGACGGCTGGACGCCCTTCGACGGTGAACGGCGCGTCGTTCGGTTGGCCCGTAAGCGGCAGCTCGGTAATGAAGCCGACCTTCTCGACTCCCGGCAGTCCACTGAGCCGTTGTTCGAGTTGCTGAAAGAAGCTTGACGCCTTCTCGGGAGTGTCATACTTGCCTCGCGGCAGATCGACGCGCATCGTGAGAACATTATTGGCGTCGAATCCGGGGTTGGTGTTCTGAAGCGCAATGAAACTTCTGATCAATAACCCGGCGCCGATCAGGAGGACCACCGCGAGAGCGCTTTCGAACACGACCAGCAAACTGCGTGTGCGATTTTTGAGTGTGCCCTCACCACCGCTACGGCCACCTTCCTTGAGAGTGTCCGAGAGGTTCAACTTCATCGTGCGAAGCGCCGGCGCGAGACCAAATAGCAAACCCGTGATCACCGTCGTCACCAGCGTAAACGCGAGGACCGTCGCATCGATCCTTACTGTTGCGGTTGGCGGAATGGTGTTTCCACTCAGCAGCACCAGCAGATCGATTCCCCAGGCCGCGATTAACGCTCCGATGGTGCCCCCGATAATTGCGAGCAGCAGACTCTCCGTCATCAGTTGACGCACTATGCGGAAGCGGCTCGCGCCGAGTGCGGTGCGCAGCGCGATTTCCTTCTGCCTTCCCGCCGCACGGACCAGCAACAGGTTGGCGACGTTCGCACAGGCGATGAGCAACACAAACCCAACCGCACCAAAGAGAATGAACAAGCTCGTCTTGCTGCTGCCGATGAGCCGGTCTCGCAGTCCTTCGAGGCGTAAGCTCCAACCCGTATTCGAATTCGGATACTGTTTTTCCAGTTGCGTCGCGATCCCGTCGGTGTCGGATTGCGCCTGGGCCATAGTCACGCCCGGCTTGAGACGACCAAGAGGTCGCAGGAAGTGCGCCTTACGGACCCGCAATTCGGGATTGCCGTCGAAGTTGAGCGGCACCCACAAATCGGCCGTTTGCGGAAACGTGAGATTCTTCGGCATAACGCCGATGACTTCGAAACTCTTGCTGTCGAGGTTAATTCGTTGATTGACGATTCCCGGGTTGCCGGCAAAACGTCGCTGCCATAGCTCGTAACTGATGATCGCAACCTGATCGTTGCCGGGCTTTTCGTTGTCGAGTGAAAAGCCCCGACCGAGCGCCGGCGTTACGCCGAGTGCCTGGAAGTAGTTGCCGGTTACGACAGACGCATTCAGAGGTTCCGGTTCACCGCTACCGGTGAGGGTCGTAGTAGAAGTAATCGACACTGTTGCCGCGAATTGTTCGAAAGACTTGTTCTGACTGCGGAAGTCGAGATAGTCAGCCGGCGAGACACTGGCGCGATTACCGCCGGGGAAATTCCCCCAAACCCAAACGAGTCGCTCCGGTTCCGGATAAGGAAGCGGTTGCAGCACAACCGCATTAACCAGACTGAAGATGGCCGTGTTGGCGCCGATTCCCAGCGCCAGCGCCACGAGAGCGATGGCTGTGAATCCGGGTCGCTTCAACAAGCTACGAAATCCATATCGTATGTCTCGAAACAGCGTATCCATCGGGTTCCGTCCTTTCTACTCGTAACGCAACGCAGTCAATGGATCGACGCGCGATGCACGACGCGCGGGGATGTAGCCCGCGAGCAATGCAACGACAGTCAAAATCACTGCGGCTGCGATTAGGGTTAGCGGATCAGTCGGACTCAGATCGAACAGTTGCGTCGCAATTAAACGCGCCGACAACAGCGCCGCCGGCACACCCAGCGTCAATCCGCAAACGACCAGCACTAACGTCTCTCGCAACACCATCCAGGCGATGTTGCCGCCCTTCGCGCCTAGCGCCATGCGGATGCCGATCTCGTTCGTGCGACGGACGACGCCATGGGCCATCACTCCATACAAACCAATGCAGGCGAGGATTAGGGCGATTGCGCCGAAGAAACTTACCAATTGTGTGATCAGTCGATCCTGGTTTAATCGGTCCTTGATCTGCTCGTGCATCGTCGTGACGTCAAACACAGGCAGCTTTTCGTCGATCTGGTTGAGCATCTGGCGCACCGGCCCGGCGACGGACATAGGATCGCCTTTAGTGCGAACCTGAATGTTGACGGTGTACGCATCCTGCGCCTGGACTTGAAGTATCGGACGGTAAATCGCGGGAATCACCGGTTCGCGCGTGTCCTGCGACTTCACGTCGCCGATGACGCCGACGATCTCGATTGCCGCGCTGTTATCACCCACGTCGTCAAATGTGAACGTGCGACCGATCGGATTTTGTCCTTGAAAGTAATGCTCGACGAAGGTTTCGTTCACGACAGCTACTGCTGGACCAGCAGCGGTGTCGCGTATTTCGATCTCGCGGCCGCGCAGCAATGGCACTCCGAGCGTTTCGCCGTACTTCGGCCCAACCAGCATGTCTTCAACCTCTGGTTCCTCGCCTGGCGCTGGTGTAAATCCGGGTATCTTGATAGTGCTGGTTCGCTGGTGTCCGCTGAACGGCGAATACGTAGAGAGCGTGACGGACTGCACGTTCGCGACTGTGCCGACTCGCTCGAACACTTGTTGATATAAAGCAGCGAGTTCGATCGGTTTGTATCCGGCGAGGCGTGGATCGATGCTGACTAGCAGCATGTTCGCACGATCGAAACCGACGTCGCCGCCCTGCAATTTCGCGAGACTGCGCGCGAACAAACCTGCACCGGTGAGCAACACCATCGACAGGCCGACTTGCATCACTACCAGCGCGGCCGAAAGACTGACGCGCCAGAACCCGCGCGCCATGCGGCTCTTTTCCTTCATCGCGGACGACAGGTCAGTCCTGCTCGCTTGAATCGCCGGCACGAGTCCGAACAGCAATCCCGCCACGATCGAGACCCCGGCAGTGAATGCGAGTACTCCAATGTCGGGAGCGGTATCGAGTGGCGCTTCGCGCGCTACGAGGTTGATGAGAAAAGTCACCCCCCACTGGGCCAACAGCACGCCGCAAACGCCGCCGATGAGCGCGAGTAACATGCTCTCCGTGAGTAGTTGTCGAACAATGCGCCACCGCGTTGCGCCCAACGCCATGCGCAACGAGATCTCGGCTTTGCGCGAAGCGGCGCGTGACAAGAGCAGACCGCCGACGTTTGCGCAGGCGATTAACAAAACCATCGCGACGATCGCCATCAGCATGTGCAACGGTTTCGAGTAGAGCGCCCTCAGTCCGGAGATTCCGCCGCTGCCTTCGACGAGTGTCACGTAGGTATTCTGAATGCCGCGTTGTCGGTCCTCGGTAAGTTTGCTGCCCGCCAGCTCGGTCAGGTACTGCCGCAGCTTCATGTTGATATCGACCTGTGCCTCCTCGATCGTGACGCCCGGTTTAAGACGGCCCAGCGGCATCAACCAGTAAAACTGATCGCTTTCGAGAAACGACTCGCGTAATTCGACCTGCGGGTGCAGCGAGAGCGGCAGCCAGAAATCGGGCGGCCGTCGCACGCGTTCGCCAAAAAACTCGCGCGGCATTACACCGACGATCGTGAAGTTGGTGCCGTTGATGATGAATCGTTTGCCAACGACCAAAGGATCGCTATTCAACTGCTGCTGCCAGTAACGATGACTCATCACCGCGGCCGGGTCAGCGCCGGGTTTATCGTCTTCGGGAGTGAGGACGCGTCCCCGCATTGCATGGACGCCTAGCAGCGAGAAGTAATTACCGGAAACGAGAT
>DATJKO010000640.1:0-4833 GCA_035491355.1 Pyrinomonadaceae bacterium | reverse complement strand
CAGCAGTTATCAAAGAAGGAAACTAAAACATGAGCAATGTACGCGTACTGGTTGGCACCCGGAAAGGTGCGTTCATTCTGACCGCGGACGGAAAACGTGAGAAATGGGATGTGAGTGGTCCGCACTTCGCCGGCTGGGAGATCTATCACATGAAGGGTTCGAGCGTGGACCCGAACCGCATTTACGCATCGCAGAACAGCGGCTGGTTCGGACAGATCATTCAACGCTCGGACGACGGCGGCAAGACGTGGTTTCAACCCGGGACGCCCGCGGGTGCTCCCACCACGAGCCCCGAAGGTATGCCGATGGGCGAGAGTAATAAGTTTGTCTACGACACTTCGGAAGAGACCGGCAAACCTCTGCTGACGCATCAGTGGTACGACGGCACGCCGCATCCGTGGGAGTTCAAACGAGTCTGGCATCTTGAGCCTTCGCTCGACGACGCGGACACGGTATTTGCCGGCATTGAAGATGCCGCGTTGTTTCGTTCGACTAACGGCGGGCAGACGTGGCAGGAACTCCCGGGGCTACGCGGTCATGGCACCGGATCCCAGTGGCAGCCCGGTGCGGGCGGGCTGTGTCTGCACACAATCCTCTTGGATCCGGCGAATCGCGATCGGATGGTAATTGCGATCTCTGCGGCGGGAGCGTTTCGCACCGACGACGGTGGCGCGACGTGGAAACCCATCAATCGAGGGTTGCGCTCGCAGTACATTCCGGACCACGACGCGGAGGTGGGCCACTGCGTGCATCACGTCGCGATGAATCCGTCGCGTTCGAACGTGCTGTTCATGCAGAAACACTGGGACGTCATGCGCAGCGACGATGCCGGCGATTCGTGGCACGAGGTCAGTGGGAACCTGCCGACCGATTTCGGTTTTGTGATCGACGTGCACGCGCACGAGCCGGAGACGATTTATGTGGTGCCGATCAAGAGCGACAGCGAACACTATCCGCCGGATGGCAAGCTGCGTGTGTATCGCAGCCGGACCGGCGGTAACGAATGGGAAGCGCTGACCAACGGTCTGCCGCAGGAGAACTGTTACGTCAACGTCCTGCGCGACGCGATGGCGGTCGACTCGCTTGATAAGTGCGGCGTTTACTTTGGCACGACTGGCGGGCAGGTCTACGGATCCGCTGACGCCGGTGACACATGGGCGCCAATCGTTCGTGATTTGCCGCCAGTGCTTTCAGTGGAGGTCCAGACGCTGAAATGATCGTCGTAGTTTTACCGGCGCATTTGCGGTCGCTGGCGGGTGTCACCGGAGATGTCGAGCTTGAGCTTGATGGGCCAGTGACGCGTCACGCGATCCTCGACGCTCTGGAAGCGCGCTTTCCGATGTTGCGGGGAACGATCCGCGAGCATGTCGGCGGTCAACGTCGGCCGTTGCTTCGGTTCTTCGCTTGCGGAGAGGACGTTACACACGAACCGGCAGATGCGCCGTTGCCGGAGGCGATCGTGTCCGGTGCCGAGCCGTTCTACATCATCGGCGCGATTGCCGGCGGTTGAATTTCCCGCAAAAGCGCAAAGGCGCAAAGACGGAAAGGCGCCGAGAAGCAGAGGCGCAAAAGCAGTGTTTGGTTTGGCTCAGGCTTTCTCTTTGCGTCTTTGCGCCTTTGCGGGAAATCGTCTTGTTTTCTTGTGTTTCTCGAACAAGGCATCGGCAGGGTGAAGGTGTACTCCTGTGATTCCTGATCTTTGGTTACGACGATGACGGTTGCTCCGCTCAGGTCGTTCACGCCAGGATAAAAGAGACGCGGCAGGGAAGTCCACTTCGTCGTTCGTGACCTTTCAAACTCTGAACGATTAATGACGAGTAAATAGCGACCCGGCGCGAGATACGAGAACGCAAGACGTCCTTGTTCATCCGAGTAACCGAAGGCCCAGGCGATCTTGTCTTTATCTTCCAGGAAAATTTCGTCAGGATTCGCGTCTGCTGAGACGAGCGAAACAGCGACCCCGACCAGCGGTTTTCTCTTTCCATCCACGACTCGTACCGCAATCTGTGCTTTACGCCACGTGCCGATATCGAGCGGCACACACTCCCCGCCTTTGAGTTTGAGTTGTTCCTCGCGGGAGGTGAGATATGCCGGGATGTCAGCGCGCAGTTTATAACTTCCGGCTGGTACTCGCTTGAATTCGTATCTACCGTTGCTGTCTGTGATCGCCTCTTGACGCTCGTTGTTTCCTTCCAACGTCACTTTGATGTCTTTCAGTGATTCGAAGGCGATTTGGCTTTCTTTCGCGTTGAGAGTGTGCTGCGTGACCTTACCAAACACTCTGCTTCCCGGTTCGGCGGTTGTTAATCCGCGGATATAGTCGAGATCCTCTTTTGCTTCCGACAGTGGCCGCGTCCTGGTGTTGCCGGCGCGAACATCGAGTTCATTGGTGTTCGGATTACGATACGCGTAGACGAGGTATCGCTCCTTTTCCTTGAAGCGCTCCCCACAGTGATCCAGGTTGAGCACCAACGCAGTCCCGCCAGCTCCCCTGAACCACTCTTCTACCGTCAAGTAAACAGTCGACTGCGAATATGGGCCAATGGCAAACGGAGTGGTGTTTGGCGTGTTCACAACTCGATCGGCAACCGCGATGAAGACGGAATCTACACGCCAAAACTCCTGGCATGGGGGACCGGGAATGAACCGGGGACAGCTCGCCAGTACAACATTCGCCATCGTTGCGAGAGTAATTAGAGGAAGGAACGACAGAACGAGTCGCTGCGGAACTTTCATGATGGACTCCTCGCGTGACAGACTAAACCTTCACACGCGCGGAAGAAAAGATCGTAACGTCAATTTGGCCGAATCAACAGTACACCCTGACCGCTACTGAATAAACCTGCGATGCAGCCTGTCATCAACGTAGCCAGTGTGGCGGCCAGTAACGCGCGGGGGCCGAGACTCGCGAGGTCGTCGCGCCGCGAAGGAGCGAGCGCAGCGGTGCCGCCGACGAAAATCGCCATCGCTGCGACGTGAGCGAAGCCGCAGAGGGCGTAACTGAGAATCACTACCGTTCTCGGATCAACTATTTGTCCCGCCGAGATTGCCTGGGCCAGGTGGTTGTAGGAAAACACCTCAGTCAGTATTACTCGTTCGCCCAACAGGCGCGCCGCGATTGGGACATCGCTCGTCTGCAGCCCGAGTAGAAACGCAAACGGATAGAACACCCAACTCAACAACCGCACGATCGACAATGGCTCCGCCATTCCGAACCACGAACTCGCCACGCCAAGTAATTTGTCGATGAGCGCGACGATTCCGAGAATCGCGATGATCAATACACAAATACCGGCGGCTAGTTTCAGACCGTCCATTGCGCCTTCGATAATGGCGCCGATCAAAGTCTTCGACCGCGTTGACTCATCTTCCGCCGGCACCGCCGCCAGTGTCTCCGGCGTGTCAGTTTCGGGAATGAGCAACTTCGAAACGACGACACACGCCGGTATCGCGAGAATCGACGCCGAGATCAAGTGGCCCGCAATCTGTGGAAATACGCCAGTCAGAAATGCGACATAAACTCCGAGCACACTCGACGCGACAGTCGCCATGCCGGTAGTCAACAGCAACAACAACTCGGACCTCGTCATCCGTTCCAGATAAGGCCGCACCACCAGCGCCGACTCAATACCCACGAAAATATTCGCCGCACTCGAAAGCGATTCTGCCCCGCTGATCTTCATCGTGCGATGAAACAGCCGCGCAAACAGACGCACGAACACCTGCAACACGCGTAAGTGATAGAGCATCGCCGTGAACGCGGCGAAGAAAATTACGACGGGTAAAACCTGAAACACGAGAATGAAGCCGACCGAGCCTGACTCGCCCGGACTCGCTGCGAGTGGTCCAAACAGGAACACGGAACCGCTCTTCGACGCGTTCAGCAGAGCCAGCACGCCGTCGTTCAGCCACAACAGAATTCCGTGCGACACCGGCAGCCGGAAGATGATGAGACCAATGATTAGTTGCAGCGCGACGCCCCAGGCGATCGTCTTCCACGCAACTCGGCGTCGATTACTCGAAAGTAACCAGGCCACACCGGCAAAGATCAGGAATCCCAACAGGGACACCGCGTGATTAATCATCTGCCTTATCCTTTGTTCGTTTCTAAATGATGCAGGGCCCGTAAGATACGAAATGCCCGAAGCGGTAAGCAAATCGTAGTGGCCCAATCGCGAAGCGTTAGGGTTTATCGCCACTTTCCTGATCATTGGGCTGGTGTTTGGACTTGGCTTTACCTGGGCGCATCACGAGTCGAACCTGTGAGACAATGCGCCGCGGGAATATCAGATGGACCAATAAGGTACTTATAATGGTAAGCCACGGAGGTGGAAGAATGAGTCAACGATCAGAAGCCCTCGCCAGGTCACTCGAAGACGGTGCACGCGCATTAGCTTCATTTGCTGGTGATTTAACTGAGGAGCAGTGGCAAACGCCTTTGCCGCACGACGGGCGTAAAGTTGGTGTGGTGGTGTATCACGTCGCTATCGTTTATCCGCTCGAGATCGAGTTCGCCCGCAGTGTTGCCGCCGGGACCCCTGCCGGCATTACCAGCGACGCTATCAATCAAATGAATGCCGGTCACGCAAAAGAGTACGACGCAATTACCAAAAAGGACGCGCTGGAATTACTGGCGCTGAACAGTGCCGCCGCAGCCGCGGCTATCCGTGCTTTTACGGATAACGAGCTTGATGGTGCTGCTCCAGTTCCGCTTTACGGAAACGCGAGACTAACGTGTCAGTTTGTACTCGAAGATCATGCGGTGCGGCACAGCCTGCACCACCTGGCGCGAATCCAGGCAGCACTCACACTGCGCAGTTAATAACTTTACAA
>DATJKO010000639.1:0-6659 GCA_035491355.1 Pyrinomonadaceae bacterium | reverse complement strand
AATCATCACCAAGCCTCAAGGGCAGATGGTGTTTGTCGACACACCTGGCGTACACCAGCCTGGGTACGAACTAAACCGTCGCATGATGTCGGCGGTCCAGGACGCATTGCTTGGCGTCGATCTGGTCGCACTGATTCGCGATGCTGCTGTTTCCACAGGCAACGGCGATCGTTTCGTGCTCGAGCTCATCAAGCGCTCGGAAAAACCCGCCCTGCTCCTGCTCAACAAGATCGACAAGCTGGACGACAAGTCGGCGTTGCTGCCGCTGATGGACTGGTATCGCAACGAGTACGAGTGGCGCGAGATCATTCCCATCTCCGCTCTCAAAGAGGAAATGACCGACGTTCTGATCGAGAGCGTGCTGCGTCACTTGCCGGAAGGCGAGCCGATATTCGGCGAAGACGAATTGACGGATCAGTCGTTGCGCGTGCTTGTTTCGGAGATCGTGCGCGAGAAGGTTTTGCGTGCTTCGGAGGATGAGATCCCTTACGTGACGGCAGTCGTGACGGAACGCTTTGAAGAAGTCCGCGAAGATTTCACGCGAATTCATTGTCTGATCGTCGTCGAACGAACGTCGCAAAAGAAAATCGTCATCGGCAAAGGCGCGAGTCGTTTGAAAGAGATCGGCATCGCGGCGCGACACGATATCGAAGCATTGTTGGGCCATCGCGTTCATCTCGAACTGTTCGTGAAGGTCGAAGAGGATTGGCGCAACGACGCGCGGCTGCTCGACGAATATGGTTTGGCATGAATTAGAGATCGATCTTGAGCCGGACGCGCATGAAGCCGTTGAGTACGCGCTGATGGAAGCAGGCGCGCTCGGCACTGTCACCGCGGATCAGTCGAACAAGGTGACGGGCTATTTTTCAGAAGTTCCGAACCGCGAATCTATCAGATCTGAGTTACTCGAGGCGCTGCGCATTTACGATCTTCCGTCGTCGTCAGTGCGCGACATGAACCTCCGCGAGATTGAGAACCGCGACTGGCTTGAAGAGTGGAAGAAAAACTGGCAGCCAGTTGAAGTCGGACGTTTCGTAATCGCGGCGCCGTGGAGCGAGATCAGCGACGCGCCCGGCCGCATTGTGATCCGTATCGAACCCGGAATGGCGTTTGGCACCGGCACGCATGAAACGACGCGACTTTGTCTCGCAGCGATTCAGAAACACTTCGCCGGCGGCAGCTTTCTCGACGTCGGCACCGGCACCGGCATTCTAGCGATCGCAGCGGCGAAGATGTTTCCCGAAGCGCGCATCGACGCGTGCGACACCGACGCCGAAGCGGTCGAGATCGCGCGTGAGAACGCCACGGCCAATAACGTCGAGATCGAGTTTCGCGCCGGCTCCGTTGACGTTACGACACCTTCCGCCGATCTCGTCTGCGCAAACCTTACCGCCGACGTGATACTGCAAAACATTCCGGATTTGATCGGCGCTACCTGTGGGAAGTTGATCCTGAGCGGAATTCTTGAAACACAGGTTGAACTCATCACCGATGCACTGAACCAGTCGGAGATCGAAATCATGAAAGACGGCGAATGGGTGGCGATCGTGGTGTAGACGAATGAGTCGTCGCAGGTTCTTCGCGCCGCCGAGCGCGTTCAACTTCAGCAAGCATCTGGTGACGTTGACTTCCGATGAAGCGCGTCACCTGCGCGAGGTGCTGCGGTTGAAAACAGGCGACGACGTGCAGGTGTTTGACGGGACCGGCCGGGAGTTTCGCGCTGTCGTTTCGCAGGCGCGACGTGAATCCGCCGAGCTTGAACTGGGCGCCGAGATCCAACCGCCACGACCTGAGTCGCCCTTGAAATTGACGCTGGCGGTAGCGTTGTTGAAAGGTGAGAAGTTTGACCTCGTAGTTCAGAAAGGAACCGAACTCGGCGTCAACAGGTTCATCCCGCTTGTCACTCGCTACGCTGACATCCGGTTGCGCGACGAAAGCGATGCGTCGAAGCGAGTCACCCGCTGGCAGCGAATCGCGCTCGAGGCAGCGAAACAGTGTGGCCGCGCGGTGGTGCCTGAAATAAATCTACCAATCTCTTTCGAACCCTTGATTCGTGAGGAAAAGGGGTGTTTTCTGTTCGCGGAACGCGGCGGTTCCGCCTTAAGCACGGATCTAAGAACCAATAATTTTATTGCCATTGTGGGTTCGGAGGGTGGCTGGTCAGACGAAGAACTCGATCAAGCCCGTACGGAAGGCGTTCCGATCGTGACGCTCGGGGGCCGCGTCCTGCGAGCCGAAACCGCCGCCATCGCCACGGCTGTGTTATTGCAGCATCGGTACGGGGATCTGAAGTAGAATGTTGGCACGCCAATCGGGAACAAAGCATCGTTAAGGCTCGTTTGAGACGGCAAACGCTATGACTAAAGATGAGGCAGTCGACAAAGCTCGCAAGGATCTGGCGCAGCGCCTGAAGCTCGACGGGTCGAAGATCAGCGAATCATCCGTGGACGACGCGGATTTCCCCGATATGGCGCTCGGCGCCGCCGAAGAGGACGAGATGAGTGGCCAGATGATGACGCGCGGCTGGCGCATCCGGCTCTCCGCCGACGGCCAGGGTTACGAGTATCGCGCCGATAAGAACCAGGTTCGTCTCTACGGCTACAAAGGCAAGAACTACCGGCTTTAAGCACTACCAGAGGTACCATCATGAACCGCAACAATTTCCTAGTTCACCTCGCACTCGCAATCGTCCTCATTCTCGTCGCCGCTTTCTTCGGCCAACTCAACCGGTGGCGAAAGCAGTGGAGCATGCACATCGTCACGATGGAGGAGAAGAAGCGTCCCCAGACGTCCGAAGAGATCGCGATCGCGGACCGTGCGGCAGGCAGGCCAGAGGTGCTGGTTAAGTTTAAGAGCGGCTTGAGCCATGACGCGATTGAAGCGTTGACGGCGCGATTGAACGACCGCGTCGAAGACCTCATCGAAAACGCTCCCGGCTGGGCAGCGATCGACGACCTCGACGATGCGAGTCCCGCGGCGACTGTTGAGCAATACCGCGCGATGCCGGGAGTGGAATACGCGGAAGAGAACTACGAAATCAATATTCCCGACCAGGTTACCGACGCTACAGACATCAGCAGGGTGCGAACTGGCGTGATGCTACGGCCCAAGGATCCCATGTTTAGCGATCAATGGGCGCTCGCGAATTCAGGACAACGAGGCGGTAAGGAAGGCGCGGATATCAGCGCTACGATCGCCTGGGCCAAGACGACCGGCAGCGAAGACGTCGTGGTCGCCGTGCTCGATACCGGCGTCGACTACCAGCACGAGGATCTTCAAGCGAACATCTGGACGCGGCCTGACGGCATGGATCCATACCAGGATGACGAACTCGGCTCAGTCGACGATACATACGGCTTCAATGCGATTGAGAACGAGTCGGATCCGATGGATGACAACGGCCACGGCACGCATTGCGCGGGCATAATCGGCGCCGTCGGTGAGAACGATCTCGGTATCGCCGGGGTGAACTGGAAAGTTCACATAATGCCGCTGAAGTTCATGAATGCAGGCGGTTCCGGCACGACAAAAGACGCCATCGAAGCAATCAACTACGCGATCGAACGTAAGAAGGCCGGTGTGAATGTACGCATCATCAGCGCCAGCTGGGGCTCGACCCAACGTTCGCAAGCGCTCGAAGACGTGATTCGCAAGGCTTACGAGAACGACATTCTCTTCGTCGCTGCCGCTGGCAATTCCAGTGTAGACAACGATCGCCAGCCACACTTTCCGTCGAGCTACAACGTGCCGAATGTAGTTAGCGTCGCCGCTCTGGATCGCAACGATCAGTTAGCGTCGTTCTCGAACTGGGGTGCGAAGAGTGTCGCGATTGCGGCGCCGGGCGTCGATATTCTCAGCACGTGGTTGGGCAACTCTTACGAAGAGAAATCGGGGACGTCCATGGCCACGCCGGTTGTCGCGGGGGTTGCGGCGCTCGTTCTTGCCGAACATCCACACATGTCCGTCGAGGATCTGCGGAGGCAACTGCTGTCGTCCTCGGATCCGATCGTCGCGTTGAAGGGTAAGACGCAGACGGGTGGCAGAATCAACGCCGCGAAAGCGGTGGAGTAGAGAAATGAGCTTTGAGCTTAGTACTTAGAGCTTGGAGCTTTGTACTTAGAGCTTTGTTCTTTGTCCGCTTAACTTCCGGGCTAGATCAAAGTACAAAGCTCAAAGTACAAAGCTCCAAGCTCTAAGTACAAAGCTCTAAGAACCCGTTCACGGTTGCGATAACTTCTTCTTGCCTTCCAGTGCTTCGCGGTAGGCGCCGCCGCGAACGTCTCCCAACTTAATCGCCTCATCAAACGACTTCATCGCTTCGGCTGTGTTCTCGAGAAACGCATTGATGCGTCCCATCGACTCGTGCGCCCGCGAGAGAATCGCTTTGTCAGTTTCCGGCGATGAAGCAGCGATGGCCAAACGGTACTGGCCCAACGCGCGATTCAATCGTTGCGCCTGGACTTCCTGATCCGTCGCATCCATCGCCGCGAGACTCGCCGTCTGCGCGAGTGCGAAAAAGATGCGCGGCTCGCCCGGATACTTCGGGATCATCTCCCTCAACCGCGCTTCCGCATCGGTGTAATCCTTCCGGCGCAGCGTCTCTTCAACCGTCGCGAGGTCCTTAACCAACGCGGTGTCGCGTGCCGTAGGCACGTCAACGTTCGCATTTTCCGCTGCATTGCGCGCGGCCTGTCGCGCTGCACGCGCCGCAGTCGCTCGTTGCACTGTTTCCGCGTACTCCGACGGACGGCGGCCCTCACGTGCGGCGTCGAACGACGCGATCATGTCGGGAAAGAAGTTTGAGAGATCGAATCCGGCACTCTCGATGCCCTTCAACTGATCGGCGAAAAAGAACGAGAGCACCGCGCCTTTTTCGTACTCTTCAGCGAGCCGCGCCACAGTCTCGTCCTGGATTGCTTTGATTTGAGTTTGGGAGTTCTTCGTAATCTCAGCTCGCTCGGCGTCCGTCTTCACCGTTGCTAGACGGGCGCGATTCGAACGCCCGAGCGCATCGAGAGCTCGCATCTCCACGTAACGCGCATCTGCTGCCGCCACGAGCGACCGTCCCACCGTTAGAAATACGTCCGGACTTACCTGTGCACCCGCTTTTTGCCGCTCATTGAGTAGCTGCTTGATCGCGTCGCGGCGCAACGACACGTCCCTGTTGTATCGCAACACCAATCCATCGATAACGTACTGCAAATACGCCCGGCGTAACTCCGATGCCGTGGGGTCCGTGCCCTCGGGAACAATCGCGTAGTAATCATCGGTAATGATACGGAAGTTGATTGCGCCGCGCGGCGCCAGCAGATCCGGCAAGATCAGAAAGCGTCGATCTTTAGTGCGGTAATCGTACTTCGTTACTTCCTTGTTGCCCTTCTTCGCCGTCGGCGCTTTGACGACGATTCGTTCCGAGGAGGTCATGATCGGCCGCGTGTGCAAGTAGGTCAGCAGACTACGGACCATCTCAGTTGCGGGCGTGCGCAGTCGATCGCCTTCAGCCTGGTAAGCCCGAACGTACTCCACCATGTGATCCGCGATTCCGGAACGGCGGTAAAACTCCTGAACCAGCGGCGCGAAGTCGAGCACTTCCAGAAGTCCCGCGGGCATGTCGTCATCGCGAGCGGGCGCTTCCAACGACGGTACTGAACCTAGCGCAAGTGCCAGCGAAATGTAGCGCGCTGCCTGATCGGCCGTGGTCGCTGGCGCAGGCAGACGGTTGCGTTCGTAAGACGTCTTCAGGCGCGCTTGTAGATCGGGGTCGAGTCCGGCGAGATCCTTTCGCACTTTCGCCCGAAAACCCGTCACCTCGCGGCCTGCCGGCAACGGATCGAAGCCGGCAGCATCCAACGCAGCCATGACCACAATCAGGCGCTGGTCGGCCTGTAAATCGACGCCGTATTCGGAAAGCTCAAACGCCGCGCCCTGACGTTGCGGCACTGTTTGTGCGGAAACGAGCGGCGCTGGGGAGAAGACAATTGCCAGAAGAACAAGAAGTAGGTACTGCTTCATAGATCAATCCGTTTTCTGTGGTCCTTTACTGCTCGGTAAGCTCGCAGCGCCCGCAATGTTAGCGGATAAGCAAGGAGCGAACAAACGACCGAAAGAACCGTTCCGCCAATCGCGAAAGGCCAGACGATGCTGTTCCAGCTCTGCACAAACAGGCGGCGGTAATAGTCGCGGGAGAAGAGATGCGGGTCCTTCAGCAGTTCGATGCCTTCGTTCGGGATTGAGAGCGGACGCCCAAGAATAAACGCGCCCACAGCGTAGGACGCGATGATGATCGGGAAGAGCGTCAGGAACGGGTTGTTTATGAAGGTGCCCGTGTAGATCGCCACCTTGTTGAAGCGAAAGGCAAACGCGATCAGCGTCGCCATGATCGTGTGGAGCCCTAGAAATGGCGAGAAGGCGATGAAGATCCCGATAGAAAATGCAAGCGCCGTCCGCTCGGGTGGATCATCGATCGCAAGCAGACGGCGAAATGCGGAGCGGAACATTCGTTACTTTAAGCTTTGAACTTTGTTCTTTGTGCTTTGTGCTTTGTTCTTGGTCAGTTGTCCGTTGTCCGTTGTCCGTAGTTCTCGACCAATACCACTGACTACTGACCAAGAACAAAGCACAAAGCACAAAGTACAAAGTACAAAGTACAAAGTACAAAG
>DATJKO010000638.1:0-6547 GCA_035491355.1 Pyrinomonadaceae bacterium | reverse complement strand
GTCGTCTTCCTCGATGCGCTCGTCAAAGACAAGAAGACGAATGAGCCGGTTTCTAACCTGACCACCGAGAACTTCGAAGTGCTCGACGAGGGAAAGCCGCGCGCGATCTCGTACTTCACGCGTGAAGGTCAGGCGCGAAAGCCGCTCGCCATGGTCCTGATCCTCGATGTGCGTGCCGACGGCGCCGGTAGGTTTCTGAAGCGAGCGGAAATCATCAAGGCAATGGAGTCAGAATTGGCGAAGCTGCCGCCGGGAGATGAAGTCGCGATCATGTTGATGGACATGGGTGAAGACGAAAGACGGTTTTGGGTAACTGAGTTTACTAACGATCGGGCCCAGATTGCGTCCGCGCTCGCTCGGGTCCAGGCCATCTGTGAACAGAGCGATGAAGAAGGCTCGCCTGCCGAAGGGCAATCAGCATCCGGCACTCAAACCGGAACGCCTACCGACGAGGCTGCGACAAAAGAGGTCGTCGAAACGGAAACGATCAAAGGTAAGAACGGCGCGGTCGTCACCCGCACGACGCTGAAGGACGGCACAGTCAACGTGAAACGTGTCAACAAAAAAGGTGACGTGACGATTGAACTGGACGATATCTACGACATGGCGGCCGCCGTCAGAGATGCGTCGCGCAAAGCGGAAGAAATGAGGCCTAACTCACAGGCATCGATCGTGTGGATCTCTGATGGTATCGCGCCCATCTTCTTTGAAGATCGCGACGCGACCGAACAGATCCTGATTCGTAAGAATGTGATCTTCAACTCGTTGACTGTCGAACTGCGCACGTTGTTCAAGTTCCTGTTGCCGATGGGTAAACCGGTTGCAGGTTGGTTGGGCGTGAGTCTTTACGGCAGCGCTAAACACCTGGCGGAGAGGTCGGGTGGCGAAACGGTGAAGGTGGGACGAGTTAAGGACTACAGCGCGGGGCTAGCACGCATCATCGGTAATCTGACGGCGCGCTACAGTCTCGGCTTCGCACTCGCCGAGAATGAAACCGACGATGGTCGTCTGCATAGTTTGGAAGTGAAGGTTCAAGCGAAGGACGAGAAAGGCAAGAAACGCAAACTGCTTGTGAGTTCACGACAGGGTTACTACATGTCGAACGCAATGCCGAGAGACACGAGCACGCGCGCGCAGTAGCATCACTCGATAGTGACGTAAATTGAAGTGTCCTCTGCGTATCTCAGGCGCCCCTGCGTATCTGCGTATCTCTGCGAACTCTGCGTTAAATGATTTGCAACGCCATGCTAACGCTGAGCCGCAAAGGATCGCAGAGAGACGCGAAGTTGAAACTATGACACTACCCGTCACTCCTGCGTCTTTACCTCGTCTCCGCGTTTGACGCCAAGAACCCCCGCTGCCGAGTCTCCATTCACAGCTATTTCGAGAAAGCCGGCGCTGCCCCAGATCATGAAGGGCTCGCCGGCGTTCCCCACCTGTTCACCGAAGAATCTCCTGAACTCAGTGATCACTCGGCCATTCAGCGACAACGCAGTTCCCTCTTCAAACGAATCGCACCTGATGTTCGTGATCAGGTTTCCAAAGTGATCGATGTGAATTACCTGTGGCCCCGTCAGCGTCGACAAACGAATGGGATCGGAAATCCGTGTCCCAAGAGATGAAAGGTCGATACGAGTGGAAAGTGCCGCGGCTACAGGCGCGAAGATGTCGCGGCCGTGGAAGGTCGTGCTGACAGGGTGGCGGAAGTATCTCGTCTCAGTGACGTGAGTTACTTCGAACGCTGGTTCGCGCTCGTAGACGTAAGTGAAGATCCCGTTGTCCGGACCAACAAAGAAATAGCCGCCCGCATTCACAACAATCGGGCGGCGCTCAGATCCGACTCCCGGATCGACAACCGCAACATGAATTGTTCCTGTTGGAAACGTGGCGTAGGCGGCGAGTAACTGAAACGCACCCGCCGCCACATCCTGGGCCGGAATCTCGTGAGTGATGTCGGCGATCACCGCCTCGGGGTTGATCGAAAGGATGACTCCTTTCATCGCGCCCACGAAATAATCGGCGGTGCCGAAATCAGTCAGCAGCGTGATTGCTGTCACTGGGCGGCCGTGTCGGTTGACGTCCTGATCTTCAACTGCTGTCCGCGATCGAGGCGAATGTCTTTGCCGCGCTGAGTCATGACGCCGGCAGTCCCCGCACCGCCACCAATAATCGCGCCGATCGCTGCGCCTTTTCCGCCGCCTGCGATCGTGCCGATGATCGCGCCAATGCCGGAGGCCGCTCCGACTTTCGCGGCATCGTCTTTCGTGGAGTCACGTCCCTTGACGCCGCCTTCCGAGTCGACTTCCGCGGTGTCGCCACCCATCGGAGTGATCTCCATCAGCTGCGCGCGAAGTGTCGCCGTCCGGTTGTCGGTCGAGCGGATCTGATCGAAGGCGAGTTGCAGTTGAGCAACGCCCTTCACTTTGCCGGGACGCTTAACTTCCGAGATGCTTCCATCCACGATGAATCCGGCGTATTGCGCCGGTTCGGTGACTCGTGCCTGAAAACGATCGCCCTGGTGACTGACGTCGGTCGAAAGCGGCGTGAGCAGTTCGAGCGCCAGAATCGTATTGCGCGGAATCGTGAACGCGCCACCCGCCGTAGTCGCTGCCTCAACGTCAGTTTTGTTAACGGCGATGGCCGTATCGTTGCTGGTGTCGGACGTCGCGTTCGTGTTGTCAGCGGTAGTGGCATCGACAGTCTTAGCCCCACGACGCTTGAAACCGGCTGGCAATGTCGAATCAAACTGCGCCCGTTCATAACCGGCGGCATAGCCGCCTTCGAAGCCTTGCTGATAACCGTCACGATAGTCGTCGATTGTTCCCCACGACTGGTTATAAGAACGGTCAGCCTGTTTGTAGTCTTCTTTATTCTGATAGTCGCGGGCCGCATGGTTAGCGATATCGCTATAACCAGCTGTATAGCCGTCTGAATAACCGGTGCGATAACCGCGCTCGAGGGCGGTCGTTCCCTGGGCGGCAACCTGGGCGGTCGACGCGACGCTCGACACACCGGTCAGGCCGATGGCAAGCAAAATCACCAGGGGAAGTTTGAGATAATTCATGGTCATGTCCTTCCGAAGAGATTACGACCTTTGGGGAAAGGTGTAGGTCCTGGGAGAGCCAACCTGAGCAACACACGCATGCTACACTAATCCGTGTTTTTCGAACACGGATAACTCAGATGCGACCACTCCGATTGAAGTTGCGGGCCGGAAACTAAATGACTAATCGGGTTTATCTCGATCACAGTGCGACGACGCCCGTCGACCCCCGAGTTGCGGCAGCGATGACGCGCGCGCTGGCGGAAACGTACGGGAACCCCTCCAGCGTCCACGGCTTTGGTCAACAGGCGAGGGGCGCTGTCGATCGCGCCCGGCGAGAAGTGGCCAATTTGATCCACGCCAAACCGAACGAGATCGTATTCACGTCCGGCGGTACTGAAGCGAATAACCTCGCGATTCGTGGTTTGTGCGAAGCGTCCACCGCGCATGGCCGTCACATCATCACTTCCGCGATCGAACATCCGTCCGTCCGCGGCGTCTGCGACGCGCAGGAAAAACACGGTTGGGAGATCACGCGGCTGCCGGTTTATGAAAACGGCATCGTCAGGATCGACGATCTGAACGCCGCCGTCCGTCCCGATACCGTGTTGGTCACGTTGATGTGGGCCAACAATGAGATCGGCACGATTCAGCCGATCCGGGAAGTGGGCGCGTTGATTCGGGAAAAGCGCGCGGCGGGTCAACGGAATCTCTGGTTTCACACCGACGCCGTACAAGCCGCCGGCCGGCTTGCGATTAACGTCGATGACGTCGGCTGCGATCTGCTGTCGATCTCGGCACACAAACTCTATGCGCCGAAAGGTGTCGGCGCGCTCTATGTTCGACGTGGCGTGCGTCTCGCCGTGCAGAACGTCGGCGGTCATCAGGAACGCGAACGCCGCGCGGGCACTGAAAACGTTCCCGCGATCGTCGCGTTCGGCGAAGCAGCAAGACTCGCCCGCGAAGAGATAACCACGCGAGTCGCGCACGATGCGGCGCTACGCGATCGATTCGAACAACGCGTGAAAGAACTCATCAGGGACGTCGTCATGAACGGCGATCGCGAACGTCGCCTCTCGCACCTGTCAAACATCTCTTTCCGGTTCATCGAAGGCGAAGGCTTACTGATCAATCTCGATCTCGAAGGCGTCGCCGTGTCGACCGGCTCCGCTTGTTCATCAGGCACGCTCGAACCGTCGCCGGTGATTCGAGCGTTGGGCGTGAACGATGAGCTCGCACGCGGCTCGATCCGCTTCAGCTTCGGGAAAGACAACTCTGACGCCGACGTTAACTACGTTGTCGCCGTCCTGTCCCGCGCGGTTGAAAGACTACGAGCCCTCTCGCCGCTGACTCTGGTAGGCCACAACTGACACGGATGCCGGAGTATTCCAATCAATTCAAAGATCATCTGGCGCACCCTCGAAATGCCGGTGAGCTGGCGGAAGCGAATGCCGTCGCCGACGAGCAGAATCCTGTTTGTGGAGATCGGCTGCGGCTATCGTTGATGGTAGCGAGCGACCGCATCGAGACCGCGCGATATCTCGCTTACGGCTGCCCACCGACACTCGTGTGCGGCTCAGTGTTGACTGAGTTGATTACGGGAAAGACTGTTGACGAAGCCAGACAGATGACGAAGAGCGACCTTCTCGCTGGGGTTGGCGGACTGCCGTCGCGAAAACAACACGCAGCAGCATTGGCGATTGAAACGCTCAACGCCGCACTGGATCGACTCAAAGTGGATTCTTAACGTTGGGGAGTGCCGACGACTCGCGGTCGTGCGGGTGCGGCCGGTTCGATGGTCTTGCCGCTGTGGTACTGTGGCCCACAATACTTCTTCGGCTCCGTTCCTAACACGTAAGTCTTCGTTCGAATCACTGGACACGACTCTACCGCTATCAAACCCGTCGACGGATCGATATCCAGCGTGATCGTTCCTTCGAGCCGGCTGTCGGGCACTGCCGGCGCCTTGCGTGGAGATGGTAGCGGCGAAGGTCCTGGTAGTGCGGGAAGGTCACTTGGCTGATCCACGTGCGTCGTTGGTTCCGGCAATGCTTCCGGAGACGCTTCCTCACTCGCAGCGTCAGTTGCCGTCTGTGGACCAGTACCGTTGATAAAAAACTCGATCCGCTTCTCAGCATCGCCCGCCGCAGTTAGTTCACCTGTCTTGGGATTGATCTCGACCTGCTCGACCCCCGCGGGCATTTGCCAGTCGCCTTCCCACTCCGGATGCTTCGCGAGTGCAACCTGCATGAAGTCAGACCAGATTGGGAGCGCCGAGTTTGCACCGGTCAAACCGAGTTGCGAGCCGTCGTCAAAACCAACCCACACCGCGCACACGATATTCGGCGTGAAGCCGGCGAACCACCCATCGCGAGACGTTCCTGTTTTTCCGGCAAGCGTTCCCTTCAGACCACGCGCGCGTACCTTGGAAGCGGTGCCACGATTGATCACGTCTTTCATGAACGAGTCCATGACGTAAGCAACATCCGGACGCAGCACTTCATTGCGTTGCGCGGTCGGTGCGGCGATCGTGACGCCGTTTCCGGTCGTGATGCGATTGATCGCGATCGGCGTCACGCGGGTGCCGAGATTCGCGAACGCTGTGTAAGCCGAAGCGATCTGTAAAGGCGACGCCTCGCTCGTGCCTAAAGCCATTGCCGGGTACGCACGTGCCGGTTTCGGTAAGCCGGCTTTGGCGGCGAGGCTCATCACGCGTCCGATTGTCACATCCATGGCGACGTCCACCGTCACGACGTTGAGGCTGTGGACCATCGCGTCGCGCAACGTCACCGGCGCGTTGCTGTAGGTATCACCAAAGTTGCCCGGCGAGTATTCCTGATTGTCGAAAGTGAACGTTTTCGGCTCGTCCATGTAGGTCGTCGCCGGAGTGATCACGCGCGGCACGGGATCGTAGGCAGTGTTGAGTGCGGTGGCGTAGACGAATGGTTTGAAGACCGAACCCGGTTGTCGCATTGCATCCACTGCTCGATTCAACTGGCTCTTCGAATAGTCGCGTCCGCCAACCATGGCAACGATCTCGCCGGTCTTCGCGTTGATCGCAACGAGTGCTGCCTGCAAAGTGCCGGGTTCGAAACGTCTCGCCTGGATCTTGTCGAGAGCCGCGAGTTGTTTCGTTAGCGCGGCGTAGGCGGCACGCTGGAGATCCATGTCGACGGTCGTGTAGATACGCAGGTGTTCTGCGGCATCGCCGCCTGCGATCATGTCGCTGAGTTGGTTCTGTACGTAATCGGCGAAGTATGGCGCGTCAGAGACGTCAATTCGGCCGCGCACGGGCGCCACTTGCAGTACCGTATTCTTTGCAGTCGCCGCGTCAGCCGCGCTCAACTCGCCCGCTTCAACCATGGAATCCAGAACCTGATTGCGCCGCGCAGTCGCCGTCTCGAGCTTGTTGTACGGATTGTAGCGATTGGGACTGCGAATCAGACCCGCGAGAAACGCCGATTCGGAGAGCGTCAAGTTCGTCACGTCTTTGTTGAAGTAAGC
>DATJKO010000637.1:0-3446 GCA_035491355.1 Pyrinomonadaceae bacterium | reverse complement strand
GAGTAGTTTTACCGCCTTTCTTCCCCGTCAAAGCCAACGTGTTCTTTTTGACCTGCCGGTAAGATCTCATGTCGGAGTTGGCGTCACCCGTCACCGCATAGTCTTTGCCGTCAAACTTCCCGGTCCATTCACTGTGAACGGCGCCTCCACTCTCGTCAACGCCATCCACCGTAACTTTTATCTGATCTCCAGCCGCCTCATAGACGACTGTGTCGTTCCTCGCTTTGCCTGCCAACTTCGACTTACCGCTATTAAGCTTCCACGTACCCATGTTGGGATTGTCCTGGAAGCCCAGCGCGACGCTTACAAAAACGAGGGATATTGTTAGTGCTATCGTTTTTGCTTTCATGTTGCCCTCCGTAAGATGAATTGTGAGAGATGGCCGCATTCTATGCCTCGTGCTGCCGGGGTGCAATTAAAAGTTCGCTTGCAAAATCTCTGGCAGGGTTGACCGGACCAGACTATGATTCCAAACGTGGACGAACCGGATGTTCTGCAACACAACGCCGTCGCCTGGGACAAAGAAGCTGATAACCAGGGCGAGTGGAGTCGACCAGTCAACACCGACGTGATCGCTAACGCACGTCGTGGTGAGTGGCAGGTAATTCTCACGCCGAACAAAGCGGTGCCCAGGCAATGGTTCGGCGATCTGAAAGGCCGCAACGTGCTCTGCCTCGCATCAGGCGGCGGACAACAGGGACCAATACTCGCTGCCGCCGGCGCAAACGTCACCGTGTTGGACCAGGCCGCCCGGCAACTGGAATGCGATCGCCTGGTCGCCGATCGAGAATCGCTCGACATGCGACTTATCCGCGGCGACATGGCAGACCTGTCGCCGTTCGACGATGCGAGCTTCGACATCGTATTTCATCCCTGCTCGAATTTGTTTGCGCCTGATGTCCGACCAGTTTGGAAAGAAGCCTTCAGAGTATTGCGTGCGCCGGGATTAATGATGTCAGGGTTTCTCAATCCGCTTTTCTTCATGTTCGATCGAGACCTCGACGACCAGGGCTCGCTCGTGGTCAGGCATTCGCTTCCTTACTCCGATCTGAGTCGCTGGAAGCTGGAACGTAGAGAACTGGTCGCCGAGAAAGGCGAACCGTTTGAATTCGGACATCTGCTGACCGACCAGATTGGCGGCCAGATCGATGCGGGTTTCGTGATTGCGGGTTTCTATGAAGACTACTGGAGTGACGAAGCTACCAACCTGAACAAATACACGCCTACCTACATTGCAACGCTTGCTTTGAAGCGCTCATAACCGACAACGGTTCACTGCCTCGCGATCGCTGCACCACCACCACGGAGAACGTACTTCTGTACTTTGCCCGTCGCTGTCTTCGGTAACTCGCTAACAAACGTTACGCCGTGCGGCGCCTTGAAGTGCGCCAGGCGATCGCGTGCGAACTCGCATAACTCTTCCTCAGTCGCGCTCGCGCCGGCCCTCAGCACCACAAACGCCTGCGGCGCCTCACCCCAACGCTCATGCGGCAAGCCAACTATCGCGACCTCCTGCACGGCCGGATGGCGCAATAACACGCCCTCGACCTCGACCGATGAAATATTCTCGCCGCCGCTGATGATCACGTCCTTCAGTCGATCGCGAATCTCCGCGTACCCGCTCGGATGAACAACAGCGGCGTCACCCGTAAAGAACCATCCGTCTCTGATGACTCGCGACGTCGCCTCCGGATCGTTGTAATACCCCTTCATTACCGCGTTGCCGCGAACCACGATCTCACCCAGTGACTGTCCGTCGCGAGGAACTTCATTACCGTTCTCGTCGACAACACGAAGTTCACCTGAGGTCAACAGTTCCACTCCCTGGCACGCCTTGATCACAGACCTGTCCGCGCATGACAGACCTTCGTACTCCGGTCGCGTTTCGCAAATAGTAATAAAAGGAGAAGTCTCGGTCAGACCGTAGGCCTGGGTGATCTCCCAACCCAGCTCACCTTCGACCCGTTCGATCGTCGCAGCGGCGGGCGGCGCTCCGGCGGTCATGACGCGCACACCCCGACGAGCTTCACGTCGCAACTCTTCCGGTCCATTTGCGACGCCGATTAAAACCGTCGGTGCCGCGCAGAGCATCGTCGCCGATTCCGCTTTGATCTTAGCGAAGACAGCAACGGGTTCGACCTTGCGCAAGCAGATGTGCGTGCCACCGGCCGCAGTGACGGTCCAAACAAACGTCCAACCGTTGGCGTGGAACATCGGCAACGTCCAGAGGTAACGATCGGCCATCGTCATCGGATGATGAATGAGTGTACCGACGACGTTTATGTATGCGTTGCGATGCGTGATCATCACACCCTTCGGTCTCGACGTTGTACCGCTGGTGTAGTTGATCGTCAGCAGATCCGTTTCTTCAACCGGCGCGGGTTCGAACGACGCGCCAGCGACACGAGCGTTGGCGAGCAATGTTTCGTAATCGAGCCAGCCGGGCTTTGTGCCTTCGAGTGCAACAAACGATTCAACGTTCGGGAGTTCTGAACGAATGCTATCGACCGCATCCAAATAATCTTCGTGCGCGCACACAATGCGTGCACCGCTGTGATTGATGAGATATGAGAAGTCGTCGGCGATCAGGCGGTAATTGAGCGGCACGAGCACCGCGCCGAGTTGCGGCACGGCGTAAAACGACTCGAGCATCGCGTGAGTATTCGGAGCGATGTAGGCCACGCGATCGCCTCGTTTCACACCCAGGGACTGTAACGCCATGGACCAGCGATCGCAGCGGTCAAAGAAGTCCGCGTAGGTCAGGCGTAAATCGCCGTCAATCACGGCTTCACGATCCGGATACAATTTACGGGTGCGACGTGCAAATTCCAGTGGTGTTAACGGAAGCTCCATAAGTCGTGTTTTATGCCATTTTCGGACGTTTGAAAAGATGTGACGCAGAATCGCGGGCGGCGGTGTTATCCCTCTAGACGAAAGAAAGTCGAACATTTGGGTTAACAAAATGTCGGCTTAAAACGTTATATAGATCGAGAAGTAGCGATTCCCAGCGTCCCGACGGTCTGAAATTTACAAAGGGTGAATTCGTAATGCTGAACGTACAACGCAAAAATGTAGGCACGGCCTCCCTGTTGAATCTCGATGGCAATGTTGTGATCGGAGAAACCGACGCCCTGCGTGACGTCGTTGAAACGCTCCCGCCAAGCCGGTCCGTGGTGCTGGATCTGTCGCACGTTACGCTGATGGATGCGCATGGACTGGGTGTGTTGCTGCACATGCGAGAGCAGGCGCAGGCCAGACATATGGATTTGGAATTAATGAACGTCGGCGAACACCTTCGCGAGCTGTTCCGAATTACGCACCTTGATGGCGTGTTTCACATTTGTTCCGGAGTCGAATGCTTTCCGCTGCCTGCACCGGCGCGTCGTCCGGTGGCCGCCTAGTCAGAACACACAACAATTCGCAAACTGGGCACGGGCATTTTGTTC
>DATJKO010000636.1:0-4410 GCA_035491355.1 Pyrinomonadaceae bacterium | reverse complement strand
GAAGCGTTCGAAGCTTATTTGCGCGGGCGTTATCACTGGAACTTCTACACGGAAGTCGGTCTCGCGAAAGCGCTCCAGTCGTTTCAGAAAGCAATCAGTCTCGACCCTGACTACGCGCTCGCCTACACGGGCATCGCCGATTACTACAACTGGCTCGGCGTGTTTGGTCTGAAGCCGTTTGCGGAATGCTCTTCAGCCGCGAAACAGGCGGCGGCAAAAGCGGTCGAACTCGATTCTGCATCGGCGGAAGCGTACAGCGCGCTCGGCTTCGCGACTGTCTGTCATGACTTCGACTGGGCCGTCGCCGAAGGCCAACATCGTCGCGCCGTCGAAATCAATCCCAACTACGCCACGGGCCACAACTGGTACGCGTTTCATCTCGCGATGGAAGGTCGCTTCCACGAAGCCATCGATCAGATGATGCGCACGCGCGAGTTGGATCCGCTGTCGCCGGCGGTGGTCCAGGCGCTCGGCTGGTGTTACTACCAGGCACGTCGCTTCGACGAATCACTGGCGACATTTCGCGCGATGCTGGAATCAGTTCCCGAGTTCGCGTATGGATTAGTGACTCTTTCCTGGCTACTGCGGCACACCGGCGCGACGGACGAAGCAGTGCATCTCGCCGAAAAAGCACTGACGCTTTCGAGTGGCAGTCCGTTCTATCTTTGCGCTGTAGGTGCTGCGTATGCCGCCGCCGGTCAAGAGTCAGATGCACGCAAAGTCCTCGAACAGTTGGAACAGGCGGCAGCGCATAGTTACGTTTCTCCGTATCACCGCGCGATGATTCACCTGCATCTCGGCGATCGTGAACGCGCGCTGGAACTGTTGCTCGACGCTTACACGATCAAGGATGCATGGCTCGTCTGGCTGGGCGTCGAACCACAATGGGATCCGCTGCGCGGTGAACCAGTGTTCGATCAGGTCCTTCGCGATCTGCGCCATCCGTCCCTCGATCGCAAGCCGGCACGTAGTGCCATGGCCAAAGAGCGTAGAAGGCGACACCGCGGCGCCCACATCGCACCGATCACCACGCAGATCGCTATTCCGACACCGGAAACCACGACCGGCGAAAACGAAGAAGCGCGTCAGCTCTACACGGCCGGACGTTACTACGCGACCAGACGCACCGCCGACGGTTTGAAACAGGCTATCGAACGCCTCGAACGCGCCGTCGAACTCGATCCGGATTTCGCGATTGCACTCGCCGAACTCGCCGACTGCTACGCGTTGATGAACTGGTACATCGAGCCTCCGCCGGCCGAAGCGTGGGAGCGCGCAAAGGAATCGGCACTTGCCGCCGTCGAAGCCGATCCGCAGTTGGCGGAAGCACACGCGTCGCTTGGTTTTGTCAGGCTCCACTACGATCGCGACTGGATCGCCGCCGAACGCGAATTGCGCAAGGCGATTCAGTTGAAGCCCGGCAACCAGGTCGCCCATCGTTGGTACGCCTACAGTTTGTCGGCTATGGGACGGCACGACGAGGCTTACGCCGAGATCGAACGCGCGCGTCAGATCTCGCCGCAGTCGGCAGTGATCGCGACGGCAGTCGCAAACGTACTATTTCTGGCGGGCAAGTTTGATGAGTGCATCACGCAATGTCGCAAAGCGCTGGACCTCGATGGCGGCGCTGTCGCCGCGCACACGATTCTTCGTTGGGCCTATGAGATGAAAGGCACGCACAACGAAGTGATGGCTGCGTTCGAGCAGGAACGAAGTTTCGCGGGCGACACACCGACTACGCATGCGAAACGCGCGCACGTGCTCGCCGCCATCGGCAAGCATGACGAAGCGAAAGCCATACTCGAGGAGATCATCAGCAAGCGTAACCAAAACTGGGTTACCGCCTACGAGATCGCCATCATTTACACGCTCGTCAACGATTTCGAAAACGCGTTCCGCTGGCTGAAACAAGCCGAACGCGAACACGCCGTCGGTTTCACTTTCGTGCGCGTCGATCCGCACCTGGCGCGGCTGCGCACCGATCCGCGGTTCATCGACCTGATGCGCGAGACTGAGAAAACAATCCCTTAACTGGAAATGCGAATTGCGGGATTTCGAATTGCGAAATTCAATGACGCTGCAAATTCGCAACCCGAAATCCGCAATTCTTTTAGACACCTATGGAACCGCAAATTCGAAATTCGCAATCCGAAATTCGCAATTCTTTAAACGCCTGGGTTCGTGAAGTTATTGCCTGGCACTTCAACCCTGAAACCGGATGTCCGTTCTGGCTGGAGTTTGCCCAACAGCTTTCGTGGGACCCGCGCAAAGAGATTCACACCTACGAGGATCTCTCTCGCTTCGGTTTTTTTCAGGACGAGTGGCTACGCGGTGGACCAGTGCGCCGCTGGGTACCGAAGGGTTTCGCCCACCGGCCTGTTTACACGTTCGAGACGGGTGGCAGCACCGGCGTGCCGAAGTCGCGCATCAATATCGAAGACTTTCGTCTCGATTACGAAGCCTTCAGCGACACGTTGCCGGAGGAGTTTTTTCCGAAGAATTCCGACTGGCTGTCGTTAGGCCCGACTGGTCCACGCCGGCTGCGGCTAGCCGTCGAACACCTGGCCCAACATCGTGGCGGGATCTGCTTCATGGTCGACCTCGACCCACGCTGGGTTATCAAGTTGCTGAAGATGGGCCAGCCGAAGATGGCCGAGCAATACAAGCAACACGTGGTCGAACAGGGTCTGACGCTGCTGCGCGCGCATGACAACATTCGTTGCCTGTTTACGACGCCAAAGCTGCTCGAAGCGCTGTGCGAAAAGGTGTCGCTGAAGAAGATGGGCATCACGGGTGTGTTCTGTGGCGGCACTGAGATGACGCCGCAGTTTCATCGTTTTGCCGTTGAAGAGTTGCTCGAAGGCGCTTACTTCGCGCCGACGTACGGGAATACATTGATGGGCCTCGCGGTCCATAAGCCACGCGATCCAAAAGACAACTACGCCATCATCTACTACCCGCCGCAGCCACGCGCGATGGTTGAGGTCGTGGATCCCGATCAGCCGGACCGGATCGTGGGCTACGGCGAGACAGGGCGTGTTCGTTTGACGACGTTGACGAAAGAGTTTTTCATGCCGCGGTTTCTCGAGCGCGATGAAGCAGAGCGCGAACCGCCGTGCGAGCAGTATGCGTGGGATGGTGTGCGCAATGTGCGGCCGTTTTCGAAGTTACAGGCGAATGTGGTGGAGGGGGTGTATTAGGTAGAACTTTGTGCTTTGTGCTTTGTGCTTTGTGCTTTGTTCTTGGTCAGTAGTCAGTGGTCCGTGGTCAGTGGTCAGTGGTCAGCAGTCAGTGGTCAGTGGTCAGTCGTCATTAGTCGAGAACTACGGACCACTGACCACTGACCAAGTACAAAGTACAAAGTACAAAGTTCAAAGTTCAAAGTTCAAAGTTCAAAGTTCAAAGATCAAAAAAATGTTACATATCCCAATTCTCCGCCAAGGAAACACTTATCGAAGCCTCGACGTTGCGCGCGTCCCGCATCATCGAACGCGCGAGACGTTCGTCGAAGTCAGTCAGGCAAACGCTGGACTGATCCGGCGCGATCTTTCGCGGCAGGAGATCGCGCGCGCGCGCTTGAGCAAGTTTTCGACTCGCGATCTCGTCGACATCTGTGCGCGCGCGGCTGAGCACTTCACTAACGATTCGCTCCCACTCGGCGACACTTCACAGGCGCCGGAAGATTACGTGGCCCAGGTTTCAGCGACCACCGGCATGCCGTACGTGCTTGCGCGTCGAAACATGTCGAAGATCAAGAGCATGCTCGCGAACATGGAGAGTGTGCTTAATGGTCTCACCAGAAACATCGACTGGGAAATACTCGATCGCGGCTTCGGCGTGCGCGACGGAAAGTCGTTGAGTTTCTTTCCGCGAACGCAGTCGTTGGGAGCGGTGCTACCGAACAATTCGCCCGGCGTGCATTCGCTTTGGATCCCGTCGTTCGCGCTGCGCATTCCGCTGGTTTTGAAACCGGGAAGCGCTGAGCCGTGGACGCCGTACCGGATCATTCAAGCGCTGATTGAAGCGGGCGCACCGCGAGAGGCATTCAGTTTTTATCCGGCGGACCACGCGGGTGCGAGTGAGATTCTTCGCAACTGCGGTCGTTCCCTGCTCTTCGGCGATTCGTCTACGACGGGACAGTGGGCGAACGATCCGCGAGTTGAGATTCATGGACCGGGATATAGCAAGGTCATCGTCGGTGAGGACTGTGTTGAGGATTGGGAGAAGTATCTCGACGTGATGGTCGCTTCGATCGCCGATAACGGTGGTCGATCGTGCGTCAACGCTTCGGCTGTCTGGACTCCGGGACACGCTGACGAAATTGCTGAGGCGCTGGCGGAGCGACTGGCGCGGTTTGTTCCGCGCGCGGCTGATGATGAAAACGCGCAAATCGCGCCGTTTGTAGATCCG
>DATJKO010000635.1:0-1826 GCA_035491355.1 Pyrinomonadaceae bacterium | reverse complement strand
AGGTGCTACAGCTCATCGCCGAAGGACGGACCACGAAACAGATCGCGCAGCTTCTCGACATCAGCGTCAAGACAGTGGAGACGCACCGGGCGCAGTTGATGGAACGGCTCAACATCCACGACGTTGCCGGGCTGGTGCGTTACGCGATCATTGTCGGGCTGATAGAAGTTGAATGAACGTGGCACTGGATGCCACCCCGGATGGTGGATGGGTTCATGTCCGGTCTGCAAGAGAGACCACCCCACGCGCTCTAGCGCGATCGCCACACGATGGCGATCGTTTTCAAGTCCAGGCCGGGCTTGTGCTGGACCGGGCATGAACCGATCCACTCAACGGGTTTCAGAATAATCGTTCTCGACGAACTCAATCGCTCGCGACGACTCTGCATCGCGACGCTTCTCGCCTTTGATTGGGAAGCGCGCGCAAATCTCTGTCCCCAGTGCCGGCGCTGAGTCGATCGTGATCGTTCCACCGACTGCCTGCGCTCGTTCTTCCATTCCGCGCAACCCGAGCGTCGCCGTACCTGTCCCGCTGCGCAGCATCCGCGCATCAAAGCCCGCGCCGTCGTCCGTAATCAACAAGATCAGATCCGATACCACTCGTTCCAATCGCACTGAGATCCGACTCGCGCGTGCGTGACGGACAACGTTGGTCACGCCTTCCTGCACGATGCGGAAACACGCAGTCTCCAACTCCGAAGCGAATCGGTCGTCTTCATCCAACGAGCCGCTGACAAACTTCATCGGGATACCAACGTTTCGCATCTGTCGCTCTAGGTACCAGCGCAACGCCACTACCAGACCAAGATCGTCCAGCAGCAGTGGCCGCAGATCGATCGAAAGATCTCGTATCTGATCGACTGCTTCGTCAATGACGCTCAGGTTATTGTTGATCGACTTCAGCATCTCCTGCTGAGTGCACTGGTGCTTCAGTGCGTACAGATTCATCTTCACTGCGGTCAGGATCTGGCCGACCTGGTCGTGCAACTCGCGCGAGATGCGTCGTCGCTCCGCCTCCTGCGCGTCGATCAACCGGCGGGAATAGTTGCGCGCTGCTTCCTGTGCCTTCTTCTTCTCCGAAATATCGCGAACGCAACCCTGCACGCCGACGGGAACGCCTTGCTCGAAAATCAACCGGCTACTGATCTCGACGGGAATGTGTTTTCCCTTCTTCGTGATCGTCTCGATCTCGTATGTCGTTTCACCTGCCGATTCAAGCTTCTTTTGCAGTTGGCGCTGAACGTGGCGGGCGTACTCGGCCGTCATGAATTCGGAAAAATGTTTCCCGATGATCTGTTCGCGGCTGTAACCGCTTAGTTTCTCGGCGGCGTGGTTGATCGACGTGTAGATGCCGTTCATGTCGTGAACGTAGAACGCGTCTTTGGAATTCTCAAACAGCTCGCGATAGCGCTCCTCGCTTTCGCGCAACGCCACTTCGGCGCGACGTGCTTCGGTAATGTCCCGAGCGATGCCGCGCACGATTGGCTCCGCCACGCCTTCTGTGCGCAGCGAGTTGTAGTACTCGAGCAGACGATGCTCGCCCGAGCTGGTTTCAATCAACATCGGACCACTCGTCGCGCCCTCAGTCAGGATACGTTCCATGTACCGGCTAAACTGATCGCGTACGCTGGGCGCGAGTATGTCGCGAATGTTTTTCTTGATGAAGTCCTGCCGGTCATAGCCCCACAGTTCGGCGGCGGCGCGGTTGACAGAAAGGATTTGGCCGTCGAGATCGTGAGTACAGATCAACTCGCGACTGTTTTCCACGAGGTCGCGATAACGTTCTTCGCTGTCGCGTAATGCCTGTTCGGCGCGTTTGCGTTCGGT
>DATJKO010000634.1:0-3363 GCA_035491355.1 Pyrinomonadaceae bacterium | reverse complement strand
CGGATGACCAGTTAATTGCCGTTGGTCGCTACGAAGCTGGGGCGCAAGTCCTGCATCCGCGCGTAGTGCTTTCGTGAAAATAAGCATTGACTTGAGTACTTTACCCCTGTGGTATACTGCAATCCCAAGGAAGCGGTCGGTGGTCGCTTCCAACAAGTACTTCCCTCCGCGAAGTTCCGTTGACACGCTCATTGAGAACTGATGCTTCGAGGACGTAGCTCACGCTTACGCGCGCGTGAGGCGTATCACGAGGTAATAATGATTTACAACCGCGTCCCCGATCGCAGGCGGTTGCTGTATTAAGCGTGGCCTCTCCCCACACGCTGTCCAATGCGCGAAAGCCGAAGAGGTTTCAAGGCTATGCAAGAGCAGGATGGCAACAAAGGATTCAATATTAGTCAACGCTTGGAAGATCTGCGCCGCGAGCATGAAGCGCTGCGCTGGGAAGGATCGTTTCGAGACTACTTCGAGCTAGTCGCTCAAAATCCGCGCATCGCCCAACTTTCGCATGCCCGCGTAAACGACATGGTTCATGCGGCCGGTGTCGACCGGCTCAACGAGGGCACCCAACACGAAATCCTCTCGTACAACTTCTTTTCTCCCGAACTGTTCGGCATCGAAGAGCCGATCGCCAGAATTGTCGAGTACTTCAAGTCAGCTGCACAGCGCCTGGAAGTACGTAAACGTATTCTGCTTTTGATGGGTCCAGTCGGTGGCGGCAAGTCGACTATCGTGAACATGCTCAAACGCGGGCTCGAAGAGTGGACGCGTCATGAAGGCGGGGCTGTTTACGCGATCAAAGACTGCCCGATGCACGAAGAGCCGCTGCATCTGATCCCGCATCAACTGCGCGCGGAAGTCGAAAAACTCTACGGCATCTACATTGAGGGCGATCTGTGTCCGCAGTGCCGTTATGCGCTTGAAAAGACCTACGGGGGACGTCATGAAGACGTGAAAGTCCATCGCGTGACGTTCTCTGAAAAGGAACGCGTGGGCATCGGCACCTTCTCGCCGAGCGATCCGAAGTCGCAGGACATCACCGAGCTTACCGGCTCGATCGATCTGTCGACGATTGGCGAAGTGGGCGTCGAATCAGATCCGCGCGCGTACCGTTTCGACGGCGAGTTGAATATCGCCAACCGCGGTTTGATGGAATTCGTCGAGATGCTGAAGGTTGACGAGAAGTTTCTCTACAGCCTGCTGACGTTGTCGCAGGAACAGAGCATCAAGACGGGACGCTTCGCGATGATCTATGCCGACGAAGTCATCCTGTCGCACTCGAACGAGAACGAGTACATCGCCTTCGCGGGAAACAGAAAGTCCGAAGCGCTACAGGACCGCATCATCCTCGTCAGAGTTCCCTATAACCTCCGGGTCTCGCAGGAGGAAAGGATCTACGACAAGCTGCTGCACCAGTCGGAAGCACTGCGCAACGTTCACCTCGCGCCGAACACTTTGCGAGTCGCCGCGATGTTTGCCGTAATGACGCGGCTCGAAGAACCAAAGCGCCAGAACGTCGACATCGTAAAAAAGATGAAGCTTTACGACGGCGAGGACGTCGAAGGCTACAAGTCGAAAGACGTGCGCGAGCTGAAAGAAGAAACGGTCCGTGAAGGCATGGACGGTATCTCGCCGCGCTACATCATCAATCGCCTCTCGAGTGCGCTGGTCCGCGATGGCGTCACCTGCATCAACCCGATTGATGCTTTGCGCGCGATCAAAGACGGGTTCGAACAGCATACCGGCATTAGCGGCGAACAGCGTGAACGTTATCTCAACCACATCTCGCAGGCGCGCAAGGAGTATGACGAGCTGGCGAAGATCGAAGTGCAACGCGCTTTCGTCTACTCGTTTGAAGAGATGGCCCGTACGATGTGCAACAACTATCTCGACAACGTCGAGGCGTTCTGCAACAAGGAACGCATGAAGGATCCAATCACCGAAGAAGAGATGGATCCGGATGAACAGTTGATGCGCTCGATTGAAGAGCAGATCGGCATCTCCGAGAACGCCAAGAACACATTCCGCCAGGAGATACTGATCCGCATCAGCTCCTACGCGCGCAAGAGCAAACAGTTTGAATACAGCTCGCACGAACGGCTCAAGGAAGCGATCGAGAAGAAGATTTTTGCGGACCTGAAAGACGTGGTGAAGATCACGACGTCAGCAAAGACCCCCGATCCCGATCAGCTTCGCCGTATCAACGAGGTTGTGGATCGGCTCGTTAAAGAACACGGATATTGCCCGGTTTGTGCAAACGAACTTTTAACTTACGTGGGGACGTTACTGTCGCGCTAATAGTGGCTTAACAGATAACGCGGTGAATGAAGAAACGTTACTGGATTGCGGGCGCGGTAACCCTTGGCTTTGCAGCCAAACTCCTCCTGCGCCCGCGCGACGCTGACTGGAACCGCAACCGCCACATCGTTTTTCATTCCGATCATTCTCGCTTCGTGGACGTCGATGGTGTTCGTGTTCACTACCAGGAAGCCGGCGATCCAAAAGCGCCGGCGCTGGTGTTGATTCACGGGTTTGCGTCCTCGACTCTCGTCTGGAGCAAAGTGTTTTTGCGCCTCGCCGAAGCAGGCTTTCGCGTTATCGCCGTTGACATGCTCGGTTTCGGCTACTCCGGCAAACCGCGCAACGGTGAGTACACCATCGCCGGACAAGCCAGCCTTCTAGTCGGCCTCCTGGATCGCCTGCAGATCAATCGCGCCACGCTCGTAGGTAGCTCGTACGGCGGCGCGGTGTCGGCGACTTGCGCCCTCGACTATCCGCAGCGAATAGACAAACTGGTTCTGATCGGCACGGTGAACAACAATCGTCCGCTTGGTTACAAACTGATGCGCGTGTTTAGTTCGCCCGTGTTCGGCGACGTTGTGTCGCCGCTTTTGATCGGCTCGCGTCGATTGCTGCGGCGGCGGATGAAGCGGGTCTATGATCGTCACGAATGGGTCCTGGACGAACGACGCGTCGATGCGCGCCATTTGCCGTTACGCGCCTCAGGCACGCAGCGCGCAATCATTCGCACGGTGCGGGCCTGGGACGCAGAACGCATCTCGCGCGAAGCGCATCTTATTACGCAGCCGACCCTGCTCTTGTGGGGTGAAAACGATCGCGAGATCCCACTCGCCGACGGCGAGCGGTTGCACGAACTCATTCCCGGATCGCGATTGATTGTGTTCCTCAATTGCGGTCATCTCCCGCATGAGGAATATCCGGAGGAGTTCACAGGAGTCGTCGCCGATTTTGCGACACAGATTCTGTGAATTTGTAAAAACAGGATCTGTGTAAATCAGAGTTAAAGCATTATGTCTATCCAACGCAACGACTGGTCACTCCAGCGCAAAGGCATCATCGATC
>DATJKO010000633.1:0-5810 GCA_035491355.1 Pyrinomonadaceae bacterium | reverse complement strand
CGGCGCTTATCCGACTGTCAGCACCACTGATCTCGGCGATCGCGTGATGCGCGAACAAGAGAAGGTTGATTTGCGGCTACCGTGACCCCAATAGGTAAGTAATATGAGACTAGCGTTGAGTAAATTTGGTTTAGTCGGGCTTCTATTATTCATGTTGGCTGGTGGTGTTCGGGCGCAGGATGTCCCACCGCCGCCATGGGCCCGGTTCGAACCGGAAGGCGCGGGGTTCTCTATCCTGATGCCGGGGAAGCCGGTGGAGACCATCTCTAAACGGAATACCTTCACGTTGCACTCGTTCACTGTAACGATGGGGCACGGGACGTACGTTGCGACCTACAGCGACTACGAGCCTGAGGTCAAACTCGATCCGAACACAGCCCTCACCAATAACCGCGACAAGTTCAACAAGAGCTTCCAGGCAACTCTACTCTCGAGCCGCGAGATCACGGTCGACGGGCACACCGGCCTGGAGTTCACCAGTGAAACTTCTGCGGTGAATCTCAAGTCACAAATGTTTCTGATTGGGAATCGGATTCTTCAGACTGCGACGATGGTCTTTAAGGACGTCGATGAGACGAGGAATGTGAACCGCTTTTTTGACTCTTTTCAGTTTTCCCGCAAATAGATTCCCGCAAAGGCGCAAAGAAGAAACCGTCCGCGAATTGCCTCGTCGTCTTAAAGATTGCGCCTTGCGCCTTTGCGGGAAACTCTTCTTACTTAATGACGCCCTGCAACGGACTCGATGCGCTTGCATAGAGACGTTTCGGCATGCGCCCGGCGAGATACGCCAGCCTTCCCGCCTGGATCGCCAACTTCATCGCCAATCCCATCTTCGAGGGATCGTCAGCTTCGGCGATCGCCGTATTCATCAGCACACCATCAGCGCCGAGCTCCATCGCGATTGCCGCATCACTCGCCGTGCCCACACCCGCATCCACGATGATCGTCGCGTCCGGAAGTTGCTCGCGCATGATGCGAAGATTCGCTGGATTCTGTACGCCCAGACCCGATCCGATCGGCGCGGCGAGCGGCATGATCCCCGCACAGCCGGCGTCCAACAGTTTCTTCGCCATGATCAGGTCGTCATTAAAGTAAGGCAGCACGATGAAACCTTCCTTGACGAGAATGCGCGCCGCTTCGAGTGTCTGCTCGTTGTCGGGAAACAAGGTAGTCTGATCGCCGATGACTTCCAGCTTAACGAGATCGGTTTGTAGTGCTTCACGCGCCAGACGCGCCGTGCGCACGGCGTCGTCTGCCGAGTAACAGCCCGCGGTGTTCGGAAGAATCTGTAATGCGGGATCGAGATGATCGAGAAACGATTCACTGCTGCGATCGAGCGGTACGCGTCTCACCGCGACCGTAACCATCTCCGCTCCCGATGAGGTATGCGCCGCACGCATCTCTTCGTAACTGCGATATTTCCCAGTGCCGATGATCAGACGCGAACTAAACGCCCGACCGGCGATCATCAAACTCTCGCGCGACGACTCCGGGGTCTTCTCTTTCATTGCTGTCGACATAGTCGAAACTTTACACGGATTTAGCTTCGACCACCACCGACGAAGTGAACGATCTCGATCCGATCGTCTTCGTTCAGTTCCGTAGCGCTCCAGTCACCACGACGCACAACGGTGCGATTCAACTCCACGGCAATTCTCGCGGGCGGAAGGTCGAGTTCGGTAATCAACTGAGCTAGGGAAAGCGGGCTGGGAAAGTCTCGGGCTTCGCCGTTTACGTAAACGCGCAACATCAGCGTCGTCAGGCGGCGGGATGGATGATGCGGCGCAACTCGGCGGCCTGGTCTTTCACGACAACGCGCACCAAAACGGCCGCCCGGCCGGAAGTAAACTGCGGAATTTCGCTGTTAACAATCGCGACGCCGTCAATATCCGTCTTCAGCGTATAGATTGCAGGACGGAACGTGGTGCCGAGGATTTTGATCGACACGGCTGCATTCGCAAGCGAGGTCTCTTCGCCACCCGAGCGATTGGTGATGAGCACTCGCAGCGTGAACGCCTGGCCCGAGTAAAACTCTTCGTCGTCGAGCAGGGTGATCGTGAGACCGTCGGGAAGAACTTCTTCAGCAGGCTCTTCCGGTTGGCCCTCTTCACTGACCGGCTCCGAGAACGACTCCTCGACAACGACCTCATCAGCCTCGACTTCTTCAACTACTTCCGTTTCTTCTTTAGGCGGCGGAGGTGTCCACTGCTGTGTAAGCGGCCAGTACTCGATCTCAAAGTCTTCGGTAACGGGGGCGGCGCTCAGTTCCTCTTCCTCGACCTCTGAAACATCGATCGTCACGGTCTCGATCGGCTGTTCGGGCGCGGCCTGTGGAGGCTCTTTCGCTCGGCCAGCCATCTTCTTCAGGTCGTTGATGCGTCCGGAATGGATCGCGGCGCAGATCAACTTATGCTGTCGTTTCAGTCGTTCGGCGAGGAGTTCGTCGCTGAAGCCCTGTTCGATCAGATCCGCGTACGGCGCGCGCTTGCTGGCCAGGATCGTCCCGCCTGAATAGACGAGTGAAAGAATGATAGGTGCGTCGAGCCCTTTGTCTTCGGTCTGCACATGATAGACGACGCCATCATGTTCGATGTCAGTGTTGAATCCGGTAATCACAGGCTCAAGGAAAGTCCCTCAACGGAAGGCCGCGCGAAAGCGGCTTTCCTGAACGGTAACACATGCATTTTTTCACGGTCAATCAGCATTTTTATTGCGGAATTTCGGGGCGGAAAGCTTGCTTGACACCCTTGATCAGTTCGACTAGCATCCGCTTGTACAATGATTCTCAATCTCGTGATCGAGTGCCACCAGCCGCGCACGATTGATTTTGGAGTGAAATCAATCCTCGGCGGGTGGGGGTGTGCGCCTGGATGACGTTCCGGCTTTACGACTATCTACCGATCCTTTTGATGTTCGTCGTTGCGGCAGGCTTCGCCGTGGGCAACGTCCTGCTGTCACAGTTCGTGGGCCAGCGTAAGCAGACACGAACGAAGCTGATGCCTTACGAGTGTGGCAAGGATCCGGTCGGGTCAGCGCGCGAACGTTTCTCGGTGAAGTTCTACTTGATCGCGATGCTGTTCATCCTCTTCGACATTGAAGTGATCTTCCTGGTGCCGTGGGCCGCAGTCTTCAAGACGCTCGCCGGCCTTGGCCCAGCGATGCGCTGGTTTGTTTACCTGGAAATGATGGTATTCGTCGGGCTGCTGCTCGTCGGTTACATCTACGTCGTCAAGAAGGGTGCGTTTGATTGGGGCGAGAAGGCGCGGCGCGAAGCCGAAGCCGAAGCTCGCGCGCTACACGACCTCGAAGCACGACGCCTAAGGGAAAGACGGCCGGCAGCGTAAAGGTAGTTTCAAGATGGGACTGGAAAACATAATTGCCGAAGCTTTACCGGAAGTGCTGACTACGCGCCTCGATTCGCTGATCAACTGGGCGCGAAAGTCGTCACTCTGGCCGGCAACATTCGGACTCGCCTGCTGCGCGATCGAGATGATGAACGCGACATCGTCGCGAAACGATCTCGCACGCTTCGGTTCCGAAGTATTTCGTGCGAGCCCACGGCAGGCTGATGTGATGATCGTGTCGGGGCGTGTTTCGCGGAAGATGGCGCCGGTGTTGCGCCGTATTTACGACCAGATGCCCGAACCGAAATGGGTGATCTCGATGGGCGCATGTGCGACGTCGGGCGGTGTGTTTGACAACTACGCGATCGTTCAGGGCGTGGACAAGATCGTTCCCGTCGATGTGTACATTCCCGGTTGCCCTCCACGACCGGAGATGTTGATTCACGCGGTGATGATGTTGCAGGAAAAGGTGATGAAGGAGAGCGTGCGCGATCGACGCGACATTCCCGAAGCCGAAGCACGCGAAGCGGTCGTGCCCGGCACCCTGCCCGTCACTGACGGATCGACAGCGCGGCAGAACACGTTACCGGAGTCGCGGCCGTACACGATCGCCTCGAGACACGAGCGGCGCCGGTCATCGTAAAGATTCATGATGGAAAACAGCGAGCAAGCGACTGAAACAAGCGAAAGCTTGAAAGCGACAGCGCCGCCTTTTGTGGCGGCGTTACAGCGTGAGCATCCGGACTGGATCGCCGAAGTGATCACCGCATTTGGCGAGTACACCGTCGTCGTGCCACGCGAGCACCTCGTCGCTGCGTGTGTGTTCCTAAAAACCTCGCCCGAGACGCAGTTCAATTTCTTATCAGACATCTGTGGCGCCGATCGTGGCGTAGAGGAAGAGCCGCGGTTTGAAGTGAACTATCACCTCTTCTCCACCACGAAGCATCATCGCGTGCGTCTGAAAGTTGTACTGAACGAGGAAGACGCGCACGTGGCCACTGTCACCTCCGTTTGGAAGACGGCGAACTGGCACGAGCGCGAAACGTTCGATTTGTTTGGCGTGGTTTTCGATGGCCATCCCGACCTGCGTCGCATTCTGTTGCCGGACGATTGGCAGGGACATGCGTTGCGCAAGGATTTTCCCTTGCGCGGTTACGAACCGTACAGCTTGAAGTGAGTTGGAGCTTAGTTCTTTGTTCTTAGTTTTTTGATTTTAGAACCAAGTACAAAGTACTAAGTACAACGAACAAATTAAATGAGTTCCGCACCGACAATTCCGCCGCAGTTTGAGATCGTCGATCGACCGCTCGACACGCAAATGACGATCTCGATGGGCCCGCAACACCCGTCGACGCACGGCGTACTGCGTCTGGAGCTCGTACTCGACGGCGAGATGGTGGTGAAGACGACGCCGGACATCGGCTATCTCCATACGGGAATGGAGAAGCTATTCGAATACAAGAAGTATCAGCAGGGGATCGTCATCACCGACCGGATGGACTACCTCAATCCGCTCGGCAACAACCTCGCTTATGTGATGGCCGGAGAAAAACTACTCGGCCTCGAGATTCCCGAACGCGCACAAACGATTCGCGTCCTGATGTGCGAGCTACAACGTATCGGTTCGCATCTCGTCTGGCTCGGCACACACGCGCTCGACATCGGCGCGATGACCGTCTTCTTTTACTGCTTCCGCGAGCGCGAAAAGATTCTAAATTTGATTGAAGCTGCCTCGGGCGGTCGTTTAACGCCGTCCTATTTTCGCATCGGCGGATTGATGATGGACCTGCCCGCTGGATTTGAGAATCGCGTCAAGCAGTTTCTGGATGGCTTCCCTGACGCTCTAAACACTTTTGACACACTAATTACCGGCAACACCATCTGGCACAGCCGGACGATGGGAATCGGCGTGATCTCGAAGGAAGACGCGATCGATTGGGGATTGACCGGGCCATCGCTTCGCGGAAGCGGCGTCGGGTTGGACCTGCGAAAGGCGAATCCGTATTCGGGGTACGAAACCTACGACTTCGACGTGCCGGTTGAGAATGACGGTGACGTTTGGTCACGGTTCAAGGTGCGTATGCGCGAGCTTCGTGAATCGCACAAGATCGTGCGGCAGGCGCTCGAGAGATTGAAGCCCGGCCCGATCAAAGCTGACGCTCCGAAGGTTGTACTTCCCGATCGCGACGATATGCGTAAGCATATGGATTCGCTGATCCACCACTTCCTGATCGTCGCCGAAGGATTCAACGTGCCTCCGGGCGAGGTTTATCATGCGATCGAAGCGTCTAAGGGCGAACTCGGTGTTTATATGAAGTCGAACGGCGGCCCGAAACCGGAACGCGTTCACTTCCGCGGACCAAGTTTTGTTAATCTCTCGGCTCTTCCCGTTATGGCCGAAGGCGAAATGATCGCAGATGTAGTGGCGATCATCGGTAGTTTGGACATTGTTTTAGGGGAGATAGA
>DATJKO010000632.1:0-4250 GCA_035491355.1 Pyrinomonadaceae bacterium | reverse complement strand
AACAGCAGCGATTTGCGCACTCGCTGAATCACCACCGCGATCAAGCCCGACAACCTGTCGTATCACCCGCTGCATAGGTGGCACGAAAGGATCGGTTCCTTGAGTGTGCTGAAACGGCGTGGATGCAACTTCCTTGCCGGCCAACGGAATATAGGTTTTGTGCCGGATGTCGTTTTCAATATTCGCTCTGGCGTCGCGAAGATAATCATTGAGAACGTCAACCTCAGCAGGTTTGGTTAGAGTGCCATGATTGGTGAGAAGACGATGGAGCGAGGGAAAATATCGGTCTAGCAGATACCTGAGAATGCCAGGCCGGGAAACATTCAGTTTTTGTTCCACGCGGGTGCGGCCACTTTTTTGTCGTCCGACAAACGGGGAAACGGAAAGGTTTTCAATGACTTTTCGAATGCCGCTGACGACACTCAGAAAACCCTCGTCGCGGTCTGGCCACTTAGTAATTGGAAGCGCACCGTCCGGCAATGCGTGAAGCGCACCGAAGGGTGTGGCCATCCAGTCAGAAGGTCTAAGAATCACCGGTATGACTGTAACTTCCGTCTCCTTCAACCGGGCCATCGCATGAGCGACTTCTACGTTCTTAATGTATTCCGACGCAAAAAAGTCCGGACTGATCAGCAACACAATGATTTTCGCCGCCGCAAGTTGCTCCTTGATTTTGTCGTCCCAAACTTCGCCCGCAATCATTTCACCGTCGTACCAATGTGAAATAACACCTTGATTGATGAGATTGCTTAGATGGGTAATCAACTGGGCACACGACTCTCGATCCTCGTGTGCGTAAGAAATGAAGAGATTGAGGTATCCGTTTTGAGCGTCAGCGTCTGGCATAGCACTACCGTTGAGGTTTAGGTGCTACCTGCATGACGCTATATATCAGATTGATCTCACGCCGCCAAATGGTTCGGGAGCGTTGAGGCGAGCAGTTCAAGGCTAGCCGCGCTCTTGCGTCGCGACTCGTTAACGAGCTACTGCTTCCTGCTTCTGCTTGTCCGCCTCGGCCCAGTCTTTCGCCGAGACGAACGATTCGCTGTCGTAGATCAGCACGATCATTCCCACGCGCAGACGTTTACTGATCTCACTCGCGGCGGACATGGGAATGCGAACGCAGCCGTGACTCTGCGGCGTACGAGGCACGGAAGGATTTCCGTGAATCGCAAGGCCGTCGCTGAAGTAGTTCGGATAATAAAGCAGACCGAGTGGTGACTTCCGCCAACCCGCAATCTTTGCGTAGATGCGGAAGCGGCCTCGTGGTGTGTAGGCCAGACCGCGAATGCCTTTTTCGTTGTAGCGCTTGTTACTACCGGTCGAGACAGGCAGCATCTTCTCGATCACACCATCGCTATCGACCAGGATAAGCAGCTGTCGATCGAGGTCAACTTCGACGTGCGCGTAACCAGGATCGCGCGGTTCCGGGGTCTCGGCTTCCATGATCGCATCGAACTCGCTGCGTGTGATTTGACCCGTAACTTTCCGTCCCTCCCATTTCTGAAAGAGCGTTAGCGCCGAACGTGTCTTCTCGTCGATCGTCCCGTCTGCGGGTCCAGCTTTGTACCCCATCTCCTTGAGCCGTTGCTCAGCATGCTTCAACTCCGTTCGTGTCAACGGACGGTTCACGACACGCTTGCGCTTCGTGGCCGCCGACGATTCAAACGGCAGCCCCAGAAGCAGACCAAGCGACAGAAGAAATGCCACGCCGAGTTTGTGTAAGGTAGACACAACGACCTCCTCAACACTGGAGGCAGAAAAGTTTCAATTGCGGGGGAAAGCGCGTCGGGACGGGGGGCGAATTGCTGGGAATTACGATAACGCCGCCAGCTAGCATCGGTCAACGATTATGTAAGGCGGGTCATATTTGCAGGTGTTTCTCTGCGGTCCTCTGTGCATTCTTCTGCGTTAAAAGGCTGTTTCAATGCATAGACCGCCGCAGAGACTCGACCGGTGAGGCGCTGCAATTGCAAAGTATTTGTAATCGACGGACCCATGCCGGTGATCCTTATAATGGGGGTGACTTGATAACAGCCGCGAATCGATGATCAAACGAATCGTTCTCATACTTTTATTCCTCGCGGCAGTCGCCGTGGGTGTTTGGACGGGCCTCTCCGTACGGCTCAAATGGCAGCAGTTTCAACCAGACTCCGAACCGTCCCGCATCGCCGCTGCTGAAACCACCAAAGTTAGTGACACCTGGGATCAAGCTGTTGCTAAAGTCAAAGAGGACCGGCCCGACGCGAGCGGCGTGCGCGTCGAGACGCCGCCGGAACTCCAACACTATCCTGAGCGTCATTGGTTTTTGGCGACGCAGGTCGCCGAGATAGCGAAGTACGGCGTCCACACGTGTCAGGATTACATGGATCTCGCCGCGATGATCGAGCGCGGTGAAATGGTGACGCTCCCGGCTTTCACTGACCGTTACATCCTGTTCGGCATCGGACAGCGTGCTGACGACGACACATTCTCGCGTTACACACAAGATGGCAGTATCGAACTCTATAACGAGTCGCAACTCAACGACGCTTACAAACAACTCGAGGAGAAACGAGTCAAACTTCACGCTGACATCGCGTCCCTGAAGGCTCAAGCGACGAAGTTGAACAAGCGCGAACGATCGAAGCAGCGCGAACTCGACAAACAGACCGGCGCACTACAAACGGAACTTGATTCCGTAAGCGAAGAAACGCAGCAGCTCGACGAGTTGTACGGCGACAGCGAGAATCGTCAGCGAATGTTCCGCGAGTACGAATCGCTGCAGTCGCTCGCGAAGAACTTTGCCGGACGCGCGTTCGACCTGAACAACTCCGCGGATCGACAGTCGCTAAAGACGACGATGCTAAGTTCGTTACGCCCGCCGGCGTTGAAGATAATGGAAGAAGTGGCGGCGGCGTATCATAACCAGTTCGGCAGGCGATTACCGGTGAGTTCACTGGTGCGGCCGGAACAGTATCAACGCTCGTTAAGAAGAGTGAACCGCAACGCGGTGTTGATCGACACGCCGCCACACTCGACCGGCCTTGCGTTCGACATCGATTATCGTTACATGAATGGCTCGGAACAGTCGTTTGTCATGGGCAAACTCGCGCGGCTGAAGCGGGAAGGGCGTATCGAAGTTATTCGCGAGCGAAACGCGAATTATCACGTGTTCGCGTTTGTGAACGGTGCGCGCCCGAGTGATGACCTGATCGCCGCATCGCTGGAGGACGCAGGTGGGCCGCTACCGGAGGAGACCAATCACGCTGCGCCTGCGAAGAACGCGAAAAGCACCAGAAGCAAGAGTCACAAAGCCAGCAGCAAGAGTAGTCGGAAAGCGACTAAGAAGACGACGAAATCACGCGGGTCACGCTCGTCCGGGCGTTCGAATCGCAGACGCCATTGAGCGAAAAGACCGACGAACTGACAAGGGATTTCGTGCATCGCATAAACGACCTGGCAAATTGAACCCTACTGACGAAACTCTAACGCTGCGCATATGAAGAATCGACGAGTCCATCTCCTGGTAATTATTGTTGCGTTTGTTGCGGCGGCGAGTGTTGTGGCCTTTGCGGCGCGCGGCAGTCGTGGCCAAGCACCGACCACGAAGACTGAACCCGTGGTGAAGTCGACACTCTCAACTGGCGCTTCTAAAACGAAAGGCGCCTCCGTTGCGTCGGCCGCCGCCGTGGAAAATCAGCTTCTCAGAGATCAGCTGATCTGGACCTTCGGTGGCAAACAGCAACGCGGCTGGTACCTCTACGACGCACTGTTGGGCGAGACGCTCGGCACAAAAGATGATTCCTTGACGAACGATTTCGCGGATGCTGTTGCAAAGTGGCAGAAACGACGAGGCCTGGCTGCAAGCGGGATCCTCGACGAACCGTCGTGGATGGCGATGGTCTCACAGTGGCAAAGCAATCGCCTGAAGAACCGCACGAGTGCGACGCCGGATCAACTAGTCACGGCGCCCCCATCCGATTTCTACGATCCATCGCGCGCGCCGGAGCTTCGTCAACTCGAACGCGAGACTTACGCGGCCTATAAAAAGATGCTCGCCACAGCCATTGATGATCTAAAATTACAACACACCGCGTCAGACGAACTCGCGCCGGAAGAGAAGTATTTCAAGGTCGTCTCCGCGTTTCGCTCACGTGAATACCAGGATGAGTTGCGCCGCAAGTCTCCTAACTCTGGAAGCGCCGGACTCGCAGTGAACAGCCCGCACTTCACCGGACGCGCTTTGGATCTGTACGTCGGGGGCGATC
>DATJKO010000631.1:0-1510 GCA_035491355.1 Pyrinomonadaceae bacterium | reverse complement strand
CGACGAAGCCTTCCGGCGTCTCGCGATATCGCACGACGCGCACGTTCGAGCCGCGATTGCCGTAACCGTACGAAAGATAGATGAAGTGGTTAGTACTGAACTGCGGATGTAGCGCGACGCTCATCAAACCCGTCTCGCCTGTCTGTTCGACATCGGGCACAACAAACAGCGGCTTCTCTCGCAGCACGCCTTTTTCGAAAACGCGCACGCGTCCGGGCCGTTCGGTGAAGATCATCCGCCCGTCAGGCGCCCAAACGATCGACCACGGCACTTCCAAACCACCGACAACCGTTTCTACTTTGAATCTCGTGCCCGATTGGGCCGACGTTTGCACTTCACTCGCGCCACTACCAGCAGGCGGTTGACTACAACCAAACGCCAGCACAATTGCCAGCGCGAATAGTGAATACGGAGATGTTCTCATAAGGGAGACAACAGACTATGAAGTTGTGTGCAAAGTTTGCCGCGGGGGCTAGTGTTGAATGTATTCGTGAAGCAGTTTGATCTCGTCGCCCTGTTCACCAACCTCAACGCGCAAGAGGTCGCGCATCGACAGCATACCGACCCAACGTTCGCCGTCGACGACCGGCAGATGGCGCGTGCCGATGATCTCCATGCGCTCGAGTGCCTGATGGGGAGTTTCGTCACACTGGATCACGGCGCGCAGTTCGCTCGTCACATCGCCGACGCGGACTTCCATCGGATCGCGATGAGCGACGACGACGCGTTTCAAAACGTCCCGCTCGGAGAACACGCCGATTAGCTTCCCCTCGTCATCGATGACGCACACGGCGCCGATGTTGCGCATAGCCATAAACTCCGCCGCTTCCTGCACAGTTGCAGTCGCCTTGGTCGAGTAAGGCTCTCGGTTGCGAATCACGTCGCGGATAAGCATCGCAGTGCCTCCTGATCCTGGGGGATGTTTGAAGTGGCGGTATTATACCTTAACCAAACAGATTTGCCTGGGCTGATGGTCTGCGAAAAGTGGTGGCCGCGCGGGTTTTGTGTTCGCGACGCTTGTTGAAGCCGAGGCGTTCGCAGTGAATCTTGAACAGACGTTCCGTCGCTTGCCAGTATTCACCCTTGCCGCGCATGCGTTCACCGAAGACGGCGGAATTGAGTTTTCCGCCACGCGCTTCGCGGATGCGATTCATCACGCGGTCGGCTTTGGTGGGTAGTTTTTCCCGTAAACGTTCTTCGAAATAAGGCGCAACGCTGCCGGGCAAACGCAGCATGTTGATGAACGCTTGTTGCGCTCCCGCTTCTTTCGCGCGTTTCAGCAGGATGGGAATGTCAGTCGATAGACCAGGAATCACCGGCGCTATGCCGATGCCGACGCTGATGCCGGCCGACGCCAGTGCTTCCATCGCATGAAATCTCGCTTCGGGCAGTGGCGCATAAGGCTCGACTGCGCGGGCCGTCTCGACGTCCGTGAACGGAATGGTGAAAAACACACCGAGACTCGCGTATTTCGTCAGTTCCTGAAGCACGTCGATATCGCGACGGACCA
>DATJKO010000630.1:0-4349 GCA_035491355.1 Pyrinomonadaceae bacterium | reverse complement strand
GATCGCCTTCGATCCGGGCTTGGCAGACTGCGGACTCTTATAGGCGACGACCGTGGCAAGAACGAAAGGCTCTTCCCGCGCACGCAAATCGTTGCATTGATCTTCGATGTTCAAGGGTAGTTTCCGACAGGATTTACAAGATTAGACAGGATTTACATGTTAATCCTGAAAATTCTGTACATCCTGTCAACAGTTATCCGCGCACTCCGGCGTCGCGAAGTAGTTTCCACACTTTTGCTGACGTGATCGGAATATCGATGTGCCTGACACCGAGATGCCAGAGCGCATCAACCACCGCATTCACGATCGCAGCCGGCGCGCCAACCGTCGCCGACTCACCAACACCTTTCGCACCGAGCGGATGATGCGGTGACGGCGTCACCGTCTTGTCAGTTTCCCAGTTGGGCGTCTCGACCGCCGTCGGCAAAAGGTAATTCATAAAGCTGCCCTGCAAAATGTTACCGCTCTCGTCGTACTGAATCTCTTCGTAAAGCGCAGGCCCAAGCCCCATCGTCAACCCGCCATGAATCTGCCCCTCGACGATCATCGGATTGATGATATTTCCGCAATCATCCACCGCCACAAACCTTCGTATCTTGATCTCGCCCGTGCCTTTGTCGATATCAACGACGCAGATGTAACTGCCGAACGGATACGTGAGATTCGGTGGATCGTAGTAATTGACTGCTTCGAGTCCGGCTTCCATTCCGGGCGGATGATTCGTGTAAGCCGCGAGTGAGATCTCCTGAATCGTCTTCGCGCGATCGGGTGATCCCTTGACGAAGAACTTGCCGGGTTCCCATTCGAGATCGTCCTCGTGCGCCTCGAGCAGGTACGCGGCAATCTTCTTCGCCTTGTCTTTGATCTTCCGGCAAGCCATAGCGCAAGCAGCCGCTGCGACCGGCGTGCTGCGACTCGCATATGTGCCGAGTCCATACGGGGCAGTGTCAGTGTCGCCTTCTTCGACGAGTACGCTGTCGACCGGGAACCCAAGCTCTTCCGCGACGACCTGCGCGTAGGTCGTTTCGTGACCCTGACCTTGCGATTTCGTACCAAAGCGAGCGAGCACTTTGCCCGTCGGATGCACGCGAATCTCCGCGCTGTCGAACATTTTCAACCCCAGGATGTCGAAATGTTTCGATGGTCCGGCACCGACGATCTCGGTGAAACTGCTGATGCCGATTCCCATCAACTCACCGCGCGCACGTTTCTCAGCTTGTTCCTTGCGCAGCTCGCTGTAGCCGATTCTGTCCATCGCGAGTTGCAGTGCGGCCCCATAATTGCCGCTGTCGTACTCCCAACCAAGCGCCGACTTGTACGGGAACTGTTCCGGTTGAATGAAATTCTTCATTCGAAACTCCGCGGCGTCCATGCCGAGCTGGTGGGCCATCACGTCCGCCATGCGCTCGATCGTGTGCACCGCTTCCGTCACGCGGAACGAACAGCGATACGCGATCCCACCCGGCGGTTTGTTTGTGTAAACGCCGTCGACCTCGACGTGCGCGGCTTTCAGATCGTACGAACCGGTGCAGACATGAAATAGTCCCGCAGGAAACTTCGACGGATTCGCAGCGGCATCAGTGTAGCCGTGATCGGCGATGGTCTTGATGCGTAGCGCCGTCAGTTTGCCGTCTTTTTGGCCGGCGAGTTCGGCAGTGATGTGGTAGTCGCGCGCAAACGAGTCGGCCTGGAGGTTCTCCATGCGATCTTCGATCCACTTCACCGGTTTTCCGGTTAACACGGAAGCAGCGACTGCAATCACGTAGCCCGGATACACCGGAACCTTGCCGCCGAAACCACCGCCGATGTCCGGCGAGATGATCTGGATCTTCTCTTCTGAAAGTCCGACGTGTCCGGCGACGAGCGCGAACACCGTGCGAATCGCGTGTGGCGCTTGGGTAGTCATCCAAACGGTCAGCTTTCCACGGACCTTGTCGAAGTGGGCCACGCAACCGCACGTCTCAATCGAGGAAACATGAATACGCGGAATGTAGATGTCCTCTTTAACCGTGACTTCCGCTTCGCTAAACAGCTTGTCAGTCTCTTCGCGATTGCCCCATTCCCAATGCCAGATGTGATTGTCTTTCTTGTCAGGCTTGTCAGTGCGGAGCACCGGCGCGTCCGCGTCCAGCGCCTTCTTAGGATCGACGACGACCGGTAGCGGATCGTATTCAATCTCGACCGCATCGACTCCATCAGCCGCGATGTAACGATCGGTCGCCAGCACCGCTGCGACTTCCTGCGCCTGGTACATCACTTTGTCGACCGGCAGGACCATCTGAGTGTCTGACATCAACGTCGGCATCCAGTGCAGGTTGTACTTTTCGAGGTCCTTGCCGGTAATCACCGCCAGCACGCCCGGGATCGCCAGCGCTTTCGATGTGTCGATGTTTGTGATCTTCGCATGCGCGAAGGGACTACGGACGATGTCGAGATAAAGCATATCAGGCAACACTACGTCGTCGACGTAGTTGCCCTGGCCGCGCAGGAAGCGCGGATCTTCACGTCGTTTGACACTGTGGCCCATGCCACCGATTTCGGGAGATGTCTTTGGCGCCATGACTTATGCACCTCCTTCGCGCATCTTCTGCGCGGCATATTGATAAGCCTTCACGATGTTGACGTAGCCCGTGCAGCGACACAGGTTGCCGGAGATCGCGTGACGGATTTCGTCGTCACTCGGGTTGGCGTTCTCGCCGAGGAAAGCGACGCCGGTCATCAACATTCCGGGCGTGCAGTAACCGCATTGCAGCCCGTGCTCCTGGAAGAAGCCATCCTGAAGTGGATGCAATTTGCCGTCCTGTTCGAGACCTTCAACGGTCATGATTTTGCGGCCGTCAGCCTGCACGGCGAAGGAGGTGCACGACTTGATCGCGCGTCCGTCCATCATCACGGTACACGCGCCGCAGTGGCTCGTGTCGCAACCGATGTGCGTGCCGGTGAGACGCAACGTCTCGCGCAGAAAGTGGACCAGCAGCATGCGCGGTTCGACCTCGGCAGCGCGTTCGACTCCGTTGACGTTTACTTTGATCGCGACTTTATCCATCGCTTAAGCGCCTCCTTTCGCGCGGTCGAGCGCTCGCTTCAACGCGCGGGCGGTAAGGACGCGAACCAGATCGCGTTTGTAATCGGCTGAGCCGCGGATGTCGTCCATTGGCTGAGACTCGGAGGCCGCGATCTCGCCGGCCTGATTGATCGTCGCATCATCCAACGTCTTACCAGCGAGAAACGCTTCCGTCTTGGTTGCTTTGATCGGAGTAAGGCCGACGTTCGTCAGCCCCACGCCGGCGCTCTTGCAGTTCCCGGCGTCGTCGAGTGTGACTTGCACGGCGACACCGGCCGTCGCGAAGTCGCCAACTTTTCGTTCGAGCTTCAAATAGGCGCCGCCGCTGTTTGCCGGCGGAAGCGGGATGCGTATCTCAGTCAGTATCTCTTCCGGTCCAAGTGCCGTCTCGAATAATGAAGTGAAAAAATCTTTGACCGCGATCTCGCGCTGGCCGCCCGGTCCGGTCGCGACCACGCTGGCTCCGAGTGCGAGCATCGTCGCCGGGTGATCGTTTGCGGGATCGCCGTGGGCGAGATTTCCGCAGACCGTCGCCTGACTGCGCACGAGTGGATCGGCGATGAACTTCGCGGTGTCGGCGAGTATCGGCAGTTTCCTGGCGATCACCTCCGACGTTTCGAGTTGGTGCTCGCGAGCGAGTGCGCCGATCTTGAGCTGGCCGTTGCTCTCGGTGATGTAATCGAGATCGGGGATGCGATTGATGTCGACGATGTGTTGCGGAGAAACGATGCGCAACTTCATCATCGGGATGAGACTCTGGCCGCCGGAAAGTAACTTTGCTTCGGGACCGAATTTCTGAAGCAGGCCGATAGCCTCATCCAGCGAGCGAGGAGAGAAGTATTCAAAGCTCCGAGGTATCATGGGTCTTCACCTTCCTACATCGGACTGAAATTTTCGGGCGTTCAAACGGGAAGGGCCTGATAATACGAACGGGTTACTAAAACGTCAACATTGGTCCATAATCGTGAGGTCTCAATTTGAAGGTGTTTCTCTGCGGTCGTCGGTGCATTCTCTGCGCACTCTGCGTTAAAAGGCTGTTTCAACGCAGAGGCCGAGGATCCGCAGCGACCGCCGAGGAACTCGCAATTTAAGACACCACCCATAATCGGTGTTTTCTAAGGGAGGGTCGGGATGGCATTCAAGATTGCGGAACGGTTTGAAGTGCAAGCACCGGTTGAGCGTGTTTGGCAATATTTGATCGATCCGGCGAGTGTGGTTCAGTGCCTGCCGGGCGCGGAGTTGTTGGAGACGCTGGACGACGGCACGTTTGTTGGTCAGATCAAAG
>DATJKO010000629.1:0-2079 GCA_035491355.1 Pyrinomonadaceae bacterium | reverse complement strand
CGTTCGGCACCACGAATCCGTTCTCGACGCTGAAGGTGGCGCCGCTGCTCGGTCATAGCCCAACCGCCTCAGAGACTGAGACAGCGCTTCTCAGTCATGGTCTGTGGCAAAGAAGGTTCGGCAGCGATCCCGCGATTGTGGGGCGACAGCTTCGCATCGACGGACGCAGCCTGACCATTGTCGGAGTGATGCCGCCTGGGTTTCGTTTTCCCTTTCAGAGCGACTTGTGGTGGCTCAGCGATCGTTTCTTCAATCTTCAGACTCGTGCGATGCGCATCGATCAGACAATCGCGAGATTGAAACCCGGCGTCTCAACTGAACAGGCTCAGGCTGAGATGCAGGCGATCGCCGCTCGTCTCGCACAAACTTATCCCGAAACAAACAACGAGGTGACTGCGGGAGTCGTGCCCGTACGAGATTTCTGGACCGGCAAACTTCGTCGATCCTTTTGGGTGCTCCTCGGTGCATGCGGCTTCGTGCTGTTGATTGCGTGTGCGAACGTCGCGAATCTGCTGCTGACTCAAGCAACGGTACGCGAACGCGAGTTGGCTGTGCGCGCGGCGCTCGGCGCCAGCAATGGACGATTGATCCGGCAGTCACTGACGGAAGCTTTCTTGCTTGTTTCGCTTGGCTGCGCTGGTGGAATCGCGCTTGGCGCGTGGAGTCTGCGTGCACTGATCGCCCTGGTGCCGGAAGAACTGCTGCCGTTCTTCGTGAAGATCGAACTCGACGGCCGCGCGCTCGCATTCACTCTGCTGATCGCGCTGCTGACCGCATTGTTTGTTGGACTGATACCAGCGTTACGAATGAGGTCACTCGATTTGGATCAGTCGCTCAAGGAAGGTGGTAAATCCGGGACAGGCGCAGGCACGCACCGGATTCGTGGCTTGTTAGTGGTAACGGAGGTCGCGCTCGCGGTCGTGTTGCTTGCCGGCGCGGGACTGATGGTCCGCACCTTCACACGTCTTCAGAATACGTCGCCAGGATTTACGGCTGACAACGTCCTGCACCTGGAAATCAACCCGACGTACAAACGGCAGGAAGACTACGCGGTCGAGTTTATGTCGCGGCGCTATCAACAATTGCTGCAACAGGTCGCCACTGTGCCCGGCGTCGTGGCGGTGGCCGCGAACAACGACTTGCCTTTCGTGGGGCAAAAGCCGTGGTACCGAGGTGAGTTTGGAATCGAGGGCCAGTCAATCGAGGAACATAAGCAGAACCCGCTCGTGAATTATCAGGCCGTCTCACCAGACTATTTCAACGTCATGCAGATTCCGCTACTTCGCGGTCGCCTGTTCAGTGATCGAGATACTGTGAAGCCTAACAATCACCGCGATGTTGCTATCGTCAACAAACAGCTGGCGGATCGGATGTGGCCCAACCACGATCCAGTCGGTAAACGAATCAACTGCGATGACGATGGAACCGGTTGCGCGGAAGTTATCGGCCTCGTTGGTGACGTCAAGCACAACAGTTTGGTCGATGAGATTGGTTACGACGTCTATTACGCGTGTTTTCAGACTTACGCGAAGCAGACGCATTTTGTCGCGCGCACGCAGGGCGACCCGATGGCGCTCGCGAAAGATATTCAGGCCGCAGTTTGGCAGGTCGCGCCCGACACAGGCGTTTTCAACGTGATGCCGCTGACGCGATTGTCGACTAACACGATTTGGCAATCACGAGTTTGGGGACTGCTGTTGGGCATCTTTTCAGCAGTTGCGCTGGTGCTCGCGACGGCCGGCATCTATGGCGTGATGGCCCACTTTGTAACTCAACGCACACGCGAGATTGGTGTTCGCATCGCCTTAGGGGCGCAGTGGCGTGACGTGTTGAAGCTCGTATTGAGAAGTGGAATCGTCCTCGTCACGACGGGCCTGATCATCGGTCTCGCGGGAGCATTGGCGTTGACTCGCCTGATGACGAGTCTGCTGTTTGAGGTTTCTCCGACTGATCCGATCACATTCGGCGGAGTGGCGCTTTGCGTAATCGTCGCCACGCTGCTCGCCTGCTACATACCCGCACGACGCGCAATCAAAGTCGATCCACTGATCGCGTTGCGATACGAGTAACGGAGGAAGA
>DATJKO010000628.1:0-2819 GCA_035491355.1 Pyrinomonadaceae bacterium | reverse complement strand
ATGTACTCCTTGTGTCTTTTGTGCCTCTTTGCGGCTGAAGGCGTTTCGAGTTTTTTGAGCCAATGGTAATACGCAACATTTTTCGCCAACTTATGGAAATAGACTCCCCGGAACCCCGGTTGCGAGGTCAAAGAAAAAACTGTGGTGCATCTGACTCAAAAACAGATTAAGGACTACTGCACTCACCAATTGCCTGGTGCGGACGTGCTCGCAGTAACCGACCACCTCGGCGCGTGTGAAAGCTGCCGCGCGCAGATCGAAGCGGTGGGAAATGGTGACGCGGCGTTCTTCGGCCTGCGAACCGAGGTGTTCGAGGAAGCGATCGACTCGGGCGCGCATTTGACGCTGAACCAGACGGCCGCGTACGTCGATCGAGATCTAATCGATGAAGAGTTGCAAGTGGTCGACGATCACCTGCTGCACTGCGAAGAGTGCGTCGTCGCGGTAAACGATCTGCGCGCGTTCAGAAACGAGATTGCACCATCGCTCGATCGCGAATATCGACCCGTGACAGTTCCCTCGCCTGTGCAAACTCCATCGCAGACCTGGTTGGGATCGTTGCTCGCACCGTTTCGCGTTTCGCCGGTGCCGGCGTTCGGCGGTGCTGCGCTGGCGATACTCTTGTTGGCAGTGATCGTCTGGTTCGTCTGGTCAAAATCGCAGCAGCAACCGCAACTTGCGAACACCTCGTCACCTGTACCGCCGGCATCATCGCCGCCTCACACCGCGTCGCCTGTGTTGCCTGAAGCGGCTGCGCCAGTTGTGGCCCAACTTAACGACGGTGCGAATGTCGTCTCACTCGATCACTCGGGCAAACTCTCCGGCGCGGATCAGTTACCGCCGGCGTACCAGGAACTCTTGAAGAAGACGCTCAGCAGTGGACGTATCGAAAAGTCGTCTCAGCTTCAGGGACTCACGCGGCCGCCCAGTTCGTTAATGGGTTCCGACAACCAGAAGAACGAATTTGCAGTAATCGAACCGCTCGGAAACGTGCTACTCACGAACACTCCAACTTTTCGCTGGTCGCCGATGGAAGGCGCGACGGGTTACGTCGTCGAAGTCTACGACGAGAAGTTCAATCCGGTTATTTCAAGCCCACAACTCACTGACCTCGAGTGGACGACAATACTCCAGCGCGGCAAGGTCTATTCGTGGCAGGTGAAAGCGATCAAAGACGGCCAGGAAGTTACATCGCCGCGTCCGCCGGCACCGCAAGCAAAGTTTCGTGTCCTCGATCTGGCGAGAGCTAACGAGCTCGCCCAGGCACGTCGCGCCCACGCATCATCACATCTCACACTCGGTCTGCTCTACGCCGACGCCGGACTGTTGCCCGAAGCAGAACAGGAGTTTCGGCTGCTGCAAAAGACGAATCCGAATTCGGATCTTGCTCGGAATCTGCTCCGCCAGGTGCAGGCCTTGCGACGCTAGCGCTCAAAATCCCACAGTCAAATCCGCCAGTAATATCTACTCCGTTTCATCAACTTCCCCTTGCGTAGCGTCAAGCGAACTTCGCGTGCTCCGCTCAATACTCACGAAGGGAAGTTGAAAGGAAATGAGGATTTTGCAGTTTAGAAAATTCATTCGCATTCATTGGGTACTTTTGGCACTGCTCTTAACCGCCGCCGCGTTCTTCTTCAAAACGGAGAAGACAGTTACGGCTCAACTTGGAGAACACTCGTTTTCCGCGCCCGTAACCTGGGCGAACGATCTTACAAGGGAACAAGGTTGGGCGCCGGAACATCCGCGTTTGCTCGCCGACATTAACGGCGATCACAAACAAGACGTCGTTGGTTTCGGCAACGACGGCACGTGGGTCGCGCTTTCAAATGGAACATCAAACTTTACTCCGGCCCTCGTGCTCGGAGATTTCGGATTTCACGCGGGCGGTTGGCGTGCAAACCTGCACGAGCGCGCCGCTGGCGACGTCAACGGCGATCACATGGATGACATCGTCGGCTTCGGTAACGCCGGTGTCTATCGCTCGCTGGCGACTGGCAATGGCGCGCTCGGACCTGTCGAATTCGTCGTCGCCGACTTCGGCTACGACCAGGGTTGGCGCAACGACAAACATGTGCGGCTTTTGGCTGACGTGAACGGTGACACTCGAAAAGACATCGTTGGCTTCGGCACGCATGGCGTGTGGGTTTCGCTATCGATGTCGACGAACGGAGACTTCTCAGCGCCGTTCTTCGCGGTCGGTGATTTCGGTACGCTTCAGGGTTGGAACAACGTGGATCACATCCGCACGACTGCCGATGTAAACGGCGACACGAAGCAGGATATTGTCGGATTTGGCGATCACGGTGTGTGGGTGGCGTTCGCGAATGGCGTGGGATTCGACAGCCCGCAACTTTTGCTGTCTGAGTTCGCGAAGTTCGCAGGTGGCTGGCAGGTGTCGCGCCATCCGCGGGTGATGGCTGACGTCAACAAAGACACGAAAGACGACATTGTTGGTTTTGGCTACGACGGTATTTGGGTTTCATATTCAACCGGCACCGGCTTCACGGCCCCGGTGTTTGCTCTGGCAGACTTCGGTTACAACCAGGGATGGCGCGTCGGCAAGGATCCTGTTTTTGAGGACGACGGACATGCACATACGGACTGTACAGAGGAGACGTGCGGATTCGGAATGAACCCTCGATTTGTCGTCGATCTTAACAACGACGGCTATCGCGACATCGTTGGTTTTGGGAGTGAGGCAATCTATCGGTCTCTTGGTGGCCCAAACGGTTTCGGAACCGTTCGGCCGATGATTCGGGATCTCGTAACCGAGAGTGCCGGACCCTGGGGTGGATTCGAAGATGTGGTGCAGAGCTTCT
>DATJKO010000627.1:0-5860 GCA_035491355.1 Pyrinomonadaceae bacterium | reverse complement strand
CGGAGGAGAGTCTGTGTCAGTTGGTTCGTAAGGTCGACCCTAAACGTTTCGAGAAATACGCTGTCGTCGGAATGCCCAGCCGCTTGGAGCGTGAATTGGAGAGTGCTGGGGCACACACCTTAACGCTCGCCGATGGCTTCTTCGATCCCACGGTCAAGAACTTCATCGCCGTCAGAAATTTGCTCGACGAGTTGAAGCCTGACGTGATCCACCTGAACGGTACGGATGGCTTCCCGTTCCTGTGGAATGCAGTGGAGAAAAAGATCCCCATCGTTCTGCACGTTCGCAATGGCGCCTTAGTGCCGTTTAAGGAGTACGCGGAGGCGGCCACCGCACTGATCGCCGTATCTCGCTTCTTACGCGACGACGTTCTGCGATACGCGATTGAAAGCGACCGAGTACATGTGATCTACGACGAGGCCGACACGGATTATTTCCGCCCAGGCGTCTGCGACGGAAAAGCTGTGCGGGAAAGACTCGGCATCGACGTCGACTCCAAAGTGATTGTCATGGTCGCGCGCTTCGCCCAGAACAAGCGCCACGACCTCATGCTGGACGCGTTCCAATTGGTGCGTGAGCAGTTGCCCACAGCGCGACTGGTTCTTAAGGGCGAGGTGTACTCGGAAGATGCTTATTACGATCGCATCTGGAAGCGTATCGACGAAATGAACTCCGATAACGCAATTCTGCACATACCGTTTGTTGACGACATCCGCGAGATACATGCTGCTGCTGACGTGCTGGTTCTGTGCTCTGACCGCGAAGGGCTCGGGCGATGTGTAGTCGAGGCGATGTGCATGGGAATACCGCCGGTCGTGACCGACACGGGCGGGAGTCACGAAATCGTAGAAGATGGAGTGAGCGGGTTTGTGGTCCCAGGCGGAAACGCTGCCGCGTTGGCCCAGAGGATAGTCCAGGTGCTGACCGATCAGAATTTGGCGCGGAGCTTCGGCAGAGAGGCGCGGCGTTCCGCCGAGAGCCACTTGTCGTCTGACATTTCAGCGGCGCGAGTAATGGATATTTACGATAGCGTGCTGAACTCCGGACCTATCGGACGGTCGTGGCCCGACATCACGAGTCTCAGTCACGTTTCCGACGCAAGTTCGACGATGGCGTCGGTTGGCGAAGGATGCGAAGGCAAAGAGTTGCTCGGAAGTTTTGCGAGCTAGCGAAAGGAGCATGAACGCGATGTTTTCACGGAATGTACGTTACGGCTTACGACAGCTTGTCAGGAACCGGGTGTTTGCGGTCGTCGCGATTCTAACCCTCGCGCTTGGCATCGGTATGACGGCGTCGATGTTCTCGGTTGTGTATGCGGTCCTGGTTCGACCACTCCCATTCACTAACGCGGAGCAGGTAGTTCTGATCGGTCAAGCGACCTCTGAGAATCGTGCCGGCCCGTCATCACTGCCTGACATACGAGACTGGCGGGAGGAGAGTAAGACCTTCAACGATATCGCCTACTGGGAGCTTGCCGTCCAAAACCTCGAGAGCGGCGGCCAGATGAGGTCGGTGCCTGCGGTTCGTTGCAGTGCAAATCTGTTCGCTCTGTTAGGAAGTCGGGCGGCGCTGGGCAGAACTTTCTTTCCGAATGAAGACAAGCCGGACAGCACCGTTGCTGTTTTAAGCGCGTCAGTCTGGAAGAGTCTTTTCTCGTCAGATCCGGGCGTTATCAACAGCAACATCAAGATGGGCGAGGAGTACTACACCGTAATCGGCGTTATGCCCGACGACTTCTTCTTCCCTCTGACTCAGAGTGGGCCTGTCGTCTGGGTGCCAGTGCGGCCGAAGCCGGCGTGGGAAGATCGCAACACGGCGATGCTGCAAGCGGTGGGCCGTCTTAACGCGAACGTTCCTATCGACACCGCTGAAAATGAGCTCGCAGCTATCACCGGGAGGAGCAGAAGTAATGGTGCTCCCATTCCTCGCGTGCTGGTCAAAGACTACCGTCAATCCGTTACGGGTGACGTGCGCACGATGTTACTGCTGCTCGAATGTGCCGTGGTGGCAGTTTGGCTGGTGGCCTGCATTAACGTCATAGGAATTCTGCTGGCCCGCGCCACCAGCCGCCGGCGCGAGACGGCGATCCGTTGCGCGCTCGGCGCCGGTCGTTGGCAACTACTGAATCAATTCTTTGCTGAGAGCGCAGTTCTCGCCGGTATCGCGGCGGCCGTTGGTTTGATCCTCTGTTTCATCACGACGACGGTAATACGTTCCTATCTCGGCGCGAACTTGCCGTTCGCAGAAAACATCGAGGTGAACTTGCCGGTGCTCGCACTGATCCTGCTCATGTCGCTGGCGTCCACTGTCGTTTTCAGCATGTGGCCCGCGATCATTGCTTTCCGTGCGGCGCCGCAGGACGCGTTGCGCGAAGGCACGGGCGGTAGCGGCATCGGACGGCGGCAACGGCGCGTGAAGGACGCTCTGGTGATCTGCGAAGTTGCGCTTTCACTAGTACTGCTGCTCAACGCGGGTCTGCTGCTTCGGACGATGTACAACCTCCGCAGCGCGCCACTTGGATTTGTGCCTGAACACCTGATCGTCGGTCAGTTGATGGTATCGCAGGAAACTCAGATGGCGGGGAACGTTCAGTCTATCCATCAGTCGCTGTTGGAAGAGCTGCAAAGGACGCCGGGGGTCAGGCACGCGGCCATCGCGACGATACTGCCGATGAACCCGAACGTCACTGCGAAGATTCCTGTTCAGGTCTTCGGCAGATCTGGTCCAAGAGATAAAAACGCGAAGGCCCAGTTGAGGATCGTGAGCCCTGACATCTACAACACTCTTGGGACTCGTCTGGTGAAGGGCAGGCTCTTCACCGACGCGGACACGAGAAACACACCATGGGCCGTAATCGTCAACGAGAGTTTCGTGCGGAAGTATTTTCCGAATGAAGACCCGCTCGGGAAGCAGATACGCACCGGCGACGATGGACCACACAAATTCTCGGCGATCGTGGGGGTAGTCGAAGATGCGCGTCAGAAATCTCTCGCCGACGGCGTCGAGCCTGAAGTTGATATCAATCACGGTCAGCTCGGACCGGAAGATGACTTCAGCATTATGATGGGCTTCGCTATTCAAGTCGCGGTGCGAACGGAACACGATCCCGAAACGGTGGTGCCCGTTGTCCGCAGGATGCTTCAGCACGCGAGTCCCGGAGGGATATTTACCGTTTCCACAATGCAGGACGAGCTGGACAAATCAATTGCCGGCCAGAGATTGATCGCGCAGGTGATTTGGATGTTCGCCGGAGTCGCACTGCTGATCGCGCTCATCGGGCTATACGGATCACTGAGCTACAACGTCACCTCGTTAACCAGAGAAATCGCGGTTCGGCTCGCGCTCGGTGCGCCACGACATCGAGTCCTGGCGATGATCATCCGCCACGCGCTGATCGTTGTGGCGCTGGGAGTTGGTCTCGGACTCTTCGTCTGGCATCGCACGGTCGACATGTTGAAGCACTACCTTCACGGCGTCGGAACACATGATCCACTTACCATCGTTGGCGTAATCGGCATGTTGACGGCTTGCGGACTGTTAGCCGGCTACTTGCCCGCGCGCCGGGCGTCACTCGTCGAGCCGACGAAAACTCTGCGTCACGAATAAATAACAATACGGCTCTCTCAGTTACAGAAAGCGGGAACAAGTGAGTAGCCCGTCAGAAAAGTGTGATCACACGATGGTCCAAGCGGCAGGTAGCGTTCCGTTCGGGGGACCGGCGGCTGACTCCTCCCTCGGCCAGTTCCTGTTGTTGAACCGGTTCGACGAGATCGAGGAATGGGACGGTTCTCCGCTCGAGCCAGCCGAGAAGATCGGCGGAGCGGGTGAAACAGAACAGGAGACGCTCTTGATTTTCGGCGAGGGCGGTGCCGATCGGCACTTGTTTTTCAGCCGGTATGTTCCCGAGTTGTTGAAGCACCATCGGAGACAACGCGTCGTCTTTTACACCCAGCCGGTGTTGGCTCGATTCTTCGAGAATATTGGTGTCTCGAGAGTGACCTCTGAACAGGAGGTCGAACGAGTCGTGGCTTCGAGCGGCCGCTGTCGTTGGGTGGGACTACTCAGCCTGCCGCAGAGGTTGGGAATATCGGAACCGATCATGCCCGTGCGCCATAGCGTAAACCGCGAAGAGGTTGGCCGGTTCGCGAGGCTGGTGGGTAGTGTTGGAAGCCTCGACGTCGGAATCTATTGGAGTGACGCCTCGAGGCAAACGAGCGCGCAAACCGTTCTCTCTTTTAACGACTTCGAACCGCTGTTCAAAGTACCTGGTTGCTCTTTCTATTCTCTCCGACGACCGCCGCCGCGATGCACGGACAATGGCGTAGTCGATCTGGCTTCACACTGTCACGATGTGGCCGACCTCGCAGCGGCGATCGAGAATCTGGATCTCGTCATTACCACAGACAGTCATTTTGCTCATGTAGCCGGCATGGTCGGTAAACCGACGTGGGTTCTTTGTTCCACCTCGTCCAGTTGGGTCTGGGGTTGTCAGGGAGACGAAGTTGAGTGGTATCCATCAGTCCGGTTGTTTAGACACAGCGGAGGATCGCAGCGAGACGACCTGATGGAGCGAGTGTCAGCGACGTTAGACACGGCTGCGAGACTCCATATACGAACTCAGTCCGACCGCCGCCCAAGTCCGAAATCAGAACCCCGGAAAGTGAGCGCCCTAATCAAACGGCCTTGCCGGTATGGCGAGATGGCGTTTCACCATACAGACCACTGGGTCGGACGCTCATTAGATCTCTACGGCGAATGGTCTGAAGGCGAGGTGGAGTTATTCAGGAAAGTAGTAAAGCCGGGCGACGTGGTGATCGAGGCGGGAGCAAATGTTGGCGCGTTGACGATACCGCTCGCGAAGATCGTCGGCGACGCAGGGCAAGTACATGCGTTCGAGCCGCAGCAGGATAACTTCGACTGCCTAACGCGGAACACATCGTTATTGCGCAATGTGACGCTGTGGCCCAGGGCGCTTGCATCTCGCCAATACCGGATCAGTTACGCAGCGGTTGATCTCGACAAGGTTTGCAATCTCGGATCGACAGAACTTTCCACGCATCGCGGCACCGTCCCAGCAAACTCGCACCTAACCGCCACCATCGACGAGCTCTTTCCTTGCACTTCCGTTGCCTTCATCAAGGCCGATGTCGAAGGGATGGAACTGGAAATACTGCGCGGAGCCGAGGCGACCATTGCGCGCTGCCGACCGATTCTGTATGTCGAAGATGACCGCAAGCAAAACAGCGCAGCTTTGCGCTCGTGGCTGATTTCACACGGGTACAGGCTCTATCGCCACACGCCACCTCTCTACAACCCGGAGAACTGGCGCGGCTCGCGTGTGAATGTTTTCGGCCGCACCGTAAGTATCAACCTTCTGTGTATACCCAGCACCCGGTACGAGTTGAAGAACACCACCGACCTGCTAACGCGGGTTCGGGTTTGAGAAGGAGTAGAAGTTATGCCAGATACCCACACTTCCCTTGTCGCCACGCTGCCGGAATTCTTGACGTGGCAATCCGGAAACGATCTTACGCGCTCGGCGTGCAAGATCCATGTGCAGTACCTTTACCACCAGGTAAGACAGTGGTCCAACCACGCTGACACCGATCTGTTCCACTCAATCACCAGTTTGCCGAAGTCGAGTCAGCAGCGACTCCTTCTGGCTCCGCGCTTTTACACCCTGCTGCGCTCCAAGAGCGAGCCGGGAGCTGACGAGATCGATTCTTTCAGAGAGTTACTGGATGTCGAAAGGTATCTCTGCAATCAGCACGCCGGTAGACCACGTGGTTCCTGGACGGCCCTTTATGATTTCTACGTTGCGCCGGACCAACCAGTCGCAGAGCAAGCGACTGCGAGCCCC
>DATJKO010000626.1:0-2699 GCA_035491355.1 Pyrinomonadaceae bacterium | reverse complement strand
TATTCCGCCGCCGAACGTTACGGGTTCGCTGCATATGGGCCACGCGCTACAGCACACGCTCATGGACGTCATGACGCGACACAAGCGCATGCGTGGTTATCGCACGCTCTGGCTGCCGGGAATGGACCACGCCGGCATCTCGACCCAGCTAATGGTCTCCCGCGCGCTCAAGAAAGAAGGCAAATCGCGCCACGACCTCGGCCGCGAATCGTTTGTCGAACGCGTCTGGAAATGGAAGCGCGAATCCGGTGGCCAGATCACGAAGCAGATGCGTCGTGCCGGTTCGTCAGTCGACTGGTCGCGCGAGAAGTTCACGATGGACGAAGACCTCTCGAGCGCCGTTCGCGAAGTGTTTGTCCGGCTTTACGAAGAGGGGATGATCTATCGCGGGAACCGCATCGTTAACTGGTGCCCGCAGGATCAGACCGTCCTTTCCGATCTCGAAGTGGAAAAACTTCCGCAAGCAGGCAAGCTGTATTATCTCCAGTACCCAATCAAGAACAGCGATCGCCGTGTGACCGTGGCAACGACGCGTCCCGAGACGATGCTCGGCGATACAGGCGTCGCCGTGAACCCGAGCGACGAGCGCTATAGCGAACTCGTCGGCGCAACCGTCCTGCTGCCGCTGACAAACCGCGAGATCCCAATCATCGCCGACGACTTTGTCGATCCGGAATTCGGCACCGGCGCGGTGAAGGTGACTCCGGCACACGATCCAAACGACTACGACATGGGCCAGCGTCACGACTTACCGCAAGTAGTCGTGATCGACACGTTCGCAAAAATGACCGCCGAAGCCGGCGAACGTTTCGCGGGTCTGGATCGTTACGAAGCGCGCAAACTCGTCGTCGAAGAATTCGAAGCGCTCGGCCTGCTCGAAAAAATTGTGGATTACGAGTTCTCGATCTCGAAATGCGAACGTTGCAAGACGGTCATCGAGCCGCTGATCTCGACGCAGTGGTTCATGAAGATGGATCAACTGCGCGATCGCGCCCTCGACTTGTTGGCCCGGGAAAAGAAACCGCGTTTCGTACCGGAAACGCCGTATGAGAAGGTCTACACAAACTGGCTCGAAAACCTTCGCGACTGGACCATTTCGCGCCAACTTTGGTGGGGACATCAGATCCCTGCGTGGTACACGCGAACCGGCGAAGTGATCGTCGCTCGTTCCGAGGACGAGGCTCGCGAGATGGCCGGCACAAGCGAAATCACACAGGACCAGGACGTTCTCGATACGTGGTTCTCATCGGCATTGTGGCCATTCTCAACTCTCGGCTGGCCCAACGAGACAGAAGATCTAAAAACGTTTTACCCGACTTCAGTCCTCGTTACAGCGCGCGATATCATCTTTCTATGGGTCTCGCGAATGGTGATGACGGGCATGCAGTTCATCGGCAAAGAACCGTTCGCCGACGTGTTCGTCACCGGCACGATCCTCGACGCGCAGGGACAGCGCATGTCGAAGACGAAGATGAACGGAGTCGACCCACTCGACGTCTTCGATAAGTTCGGCGTTGACGCAACGCGCCTCACGCTGGCCCAAGTGGGGACGACGGACACCCGCTGGAACGAAAAACAGGTCGAGTCGTACCGCAACTTCGCGAACAAGATCTGGAACGCCGCGCGTTTCTGCCTGCTCTACTCGGAGGGCGCCAAAGTTAAGCCCGCACTGCTGCAAACAACCACCGCGAACCTCGCGCTGCACGATCGCTGGATCATCTCGCGCTTGAACAAGACTGCGCGCGATATGAACGCCGCACTCGCAGCTTACGAGTTCCACGGCGCAGTGCAGACGCTGTATCACTTTTTCTGGGACGACTTCTGCGACTGGTACATCGAGCTATCAAAGTCTGACGTCACTTCCGACACGCCGAGCGCTCAAAGAGACGAGGCACGCTCGCGATTGCTCACCGTCCTCGAACACGCGTTGCGACTATTGCATCCGTTCATGCCGTACATCACCGAAGAACTCTGGGGACGCTTGCCGGGCGAGAAGCCGCTTCATCCAGCGTATTCAAACGCAGAGCCGACGGTGATGTTGACGGCGTATCCGCAGGGCGGCCCGGTTGACGAGACCGCGGAATCCGAAATGAACATGCTCATTACACTCGTGACCGGCGTCAGAAACATCCGGGCCGAATACAATCTCAAACCATCCGACAAGATAAACGTGCTGATCGGCATTCCGAGTCCTAACCTGCGCAAAGTCTTCGAGGAAAACACGGACCAGGTCAAGCGGCTCACTGGTGCATCGACCATCGATGTTTCCGCAAGTCTGAACGCGCCGAAGGCGTCCGCGAAGTTTCTGCTCACGAGTACGGACGAAGTCGCCATTCCACTGGAAGGCCTCGTCGACTTCGCCGAGGAGACGAAGCGACTCCAGCGCAAGAAAGAGAAACTTGAAGCCGAAGCGAAAAAACTTCAAGCACAACTCGCGAATCCTGATTTCGCCACGCGCGCGCCGGCTGAAAAAGTGCAGCAAGCGCAGGACCGCATTCGCGAAATCGAACTGCACAGCAAAGCCCTTGACCAGGCAATCGAGAACCTGCAATGAACTGGATCGACGAAGGCGCACTCTATTCCCAGATCGGTCTGTTCCTCCGCGAGGACCTTGGCCGCGGCGACATCACCACGCAATCCATCGTCGCGCGCAACACACGTGCGCGAGCGCGCTTCGTTGCTGGTGAAAACATGATCGT
>DATJKO010000625.1:0-5254 GCA_035491355.1 Pyrinomonadaceae bacterium | reverse complement strand
GTCACGACTTCCGGTCCAACAACAGGCACGATGCTCAACTCGGCTGCCTCCGTTATTGGCGAACCGGGCACACACGTGAGTCCAATCGTGAACGCTCCCAGCGCCCGCGCATAAGAAACAGCGCCAACCGTATAAGGGGTTTTGCCTGACGCGGCGATGCCAACTAAAACGTCCTCGGCGTTGAACCCTCGCAACTCTAAATCACCCGTACTCGCGTTCGCATCGTCTTCCGACGCCTCAACCGCGCGGTGACACGCGTCGTAACCACCGGCAATCACACCCTGGACCAACTCCGGCGACACGCCAAACGTCGGGGGACATTCCGAAGCATCGAGCACACCCAACCGACCCGATGTTCCCGTGCCGATGTAAAAAAGGCGTCCACCCTTTCGCAGGCGCTCCACAATTTCTTCGATGGCGCGAGTGACATCAGCGAGCACCTGCCGCACTGCGGTGGCAACTGTCGCGTCCTCCTCGTTCATCAACGCGACGATCTCGGTCACAGACTGCGCGCTGAGATTCGCTGAGCGTGGATTGTCTTGTTCGGTAATCGGAAGCGAGACGCCTGTTTCGATACTCATCTTCTGCCGCGTAGATCAAACTGCGAGAGCAATGTGGTTGATGCGTTCGCGCGCCATTCTAGCGGCAGCCACGGCTGGAGCGAAATGCGGCGGTTCGAAGTAGGCACGCGGGGCGACCTGCTTAACTGCCGCGCGCAGCGTGTTCAGCATCAAGTCACCCGCCGCGCGAAAGACGCCGCCCACGTGCGCGATCTGGAATCGATCGTGTTCCATTTGCAAGTGACTAATGACAGCGACCGCAGCCATCCCCAACTCTGTACCGCCGTCAGCAACGATTTGCAGCGCTACCGGATCTTTGTCCTTCGCGGCGTTGACCACGTCGCGACCAAACCCCGCCAGGCGTTCGTTCGTGATCGTCGGCGCGTAGATCGCCGTGTTCAGATCGTCTGCGCTCGTGACATGAAAATAAGCGCACGCCAGGTCGGTCAAGAGCGTGCTTGGACCACGTCCATCGGAAGCGTAGGCGACAGCACGCAATGCGCGGCGCGACAACCACGCGCCACTGCCTTCGTCACCGGCAATCGGTCCCCAACCGCCCGCGCAGAATCGTTTGCCGCGCGCGTTGATGCCGCAACAAACCGAACCGGTGCCGGCAATGACCACCAGGCCCGGTTCACCATCCGTCGCGCCGTATAGTGCAATGTCGGCGTCAGTAACGACTTCGATGTCGCCCATGTCGAGACGCATCAGCGTTTCGCGCATGCGCTCGCGCAGTTCGCGCCGGCGAGTGCCGGCGAGTCCGATTTCCGCGGCGACCAGATCTCCGCGCCGCAGTTTCGCCATCGCGCACGCGCTGTCGATCGCTTCGCGGACGGCCGTCGCCGCACCTGCGACTCCAACTCGCAGCGGATTCGATGGTCCAGCCAGGCCTTCGCCGATCACGTCGAAGTTGGCGTCCATGATGACGGCTTCCGTCTTGGTGCCACCGCCATCGACACCCACCACCGAATTCTGCGTGTGCAAGCGTTTGGCTGGAGGAAGATCTGCGTTTCGTCGTTCAGTGCTCACAATGATAGCTACGGGGGCCGGAAGCAAACGGCTCAATGTAGCGTTGTTGATTATTCTAGGGGTCGTGGACGTATAATCCAAACTAAAAGATTTTATTATTCCGATAATGCATCTTGATATGTGGAGTCTAGTATGGAAATACGACAATTAAGGGCTTTTGTGGCCATCGCTGAATCAGGGACCTTTACCGCCGGCGCTTTGCGCGTGCATGTGACACAGGCGGCCATCAGTATGCAGATTCGTCAATTAGAGAATGAAATCGGGGCTAAAGTGTTCGTGCGCGCTCCGCGACACGTGATTCTGACCGAGGCGGGCGAACAACTCCTGCGTCGCGCGCGGCACATTTTGCGCGAGCACGACGCGGCGCTGGACGAGATCGCGGAACTCGCGGGCGCCGAAAGAGGGCGGCTGCGGATCGGTAGCGCATCTGCGATGGTCCTGACGGACGAGTTACCAGCGATTCTCAAAGAATTGCGGGCGCAACACCCGGCAGCGGAAATCGGCGTCACTTCAGGAACGAGCGAAGTGCTGGTGGACCAGATCCTCGCCGGTGACATCGATATCGCCTTCGTCTCGTTGCCCGTCGACGTACGCGGCATCAAGACCGAACGACTCAGCGAAGACCAGCTCGTCGCGATTGCTTCGCCACATCACAAGCTCGCGAAACAACACACCATCAGCGCCTACACGCTGGCGGGTGAACGACTGATTCTCGGCGAGCGCGGCGGCAACACGCGCCGGTTGATCGATCAGTTCTTTGCGCAAGCCGGCGTGACGCTACACGTCGCGATGGAACTTAGCCGGCAGCAGGCGATTCGCCGCATGGTCGAAGCTGACATGGGCGTCGGCATCGTGCCGCTGCAATCGGTTGCCGAAGAGGTTGAGAGCGGAAAGTTAGTGCGCTGGTGGATCGAAGGAGCGCAGATCAACTGGGAACTAGGTATCGCGCAACTAACGGGTGGTTACGAGTCGCCAATCATGCAGACGTTTATTCGTCTCTCGCGCGCAACGTTCTCCCCGAACGGTAGCAAAGCATCGAAGAAGAAACCGGTGCGCAAAACGCGACGCTGATCAGGGCCGGTGTTGATGCCCTGCCTAAAGATGCGACGAGCTCGATCCACGTTATCGCCCGCATGCTGCTCAACGCCTCTGCTCAACGCCTCTGCCGCATGCTGATCAACGCCTCTGCCGCATGCTGATCAACGCCTCTGCCGCATGCTGATCAGCGGCTATGCCGCCCCGATGTGAGGCGAGGCTCTGCCTCGCCGGTCGATCGCAACTAAGACTGGGCTTCGCCCTCGGTCCGGGCTTTGCCCTGGTTTGAGCCAAAGGCCGAACGAGGGGCCGCCCCAGTTATTTTTAAACGCTTGCGGCGAGGCGGAGCCTCGCCTCACATCGGGGCGGCGGAGCCGCAAACCGCCTCACATCGGGGCGGCGGAGCCGCAAACCGCCTCACATTGCGCCAACGAAACTAACCGCCTCACATCGGGGCGGCGTAGCTAACGTCGCTCATCGCGGCCGCAAACCGTCTCATCTGCGGTACGACAGCCGTAGTTTCACAAACATCCCGTCAGTGGACTTGGCGCTCGGGCGATAGAACAGCATCTGCGGCGGAGGGGCAGTCGCCGTCAGGGCGCGCGTGTTCAAAGCGGCGTCCTTCTCTACTTTGGTCCACGTCTGGCCCACGCTTTCCATTTCGAGTCGTCCGACGCTCGTGCTCCACGACTTTTCCCACTTCGCCACTTGATCAGACGTTAGTTTCTGCGCCTTGTCCGTAATCTGCACGCCTTCGAGCGGTGTCGGTGTGACCAGCACGCTCACGACCTCGGCAACCTGGTCGGGCCGGCTTTTCTTGATCGTGAAGAATGGCGGACTGTCTTGCTGCGCCGGAATCTCGGCGAGTTTGCCCACGCTGACCTGGTTGTCGCCATTCAAGGTTCGTGTGGTAGGAAAGATCAGATAAGGCTCGCCGAGACTACCATCCGCATACAGTTCGCGATCAATGACGTAAAGATACCCGTTGCGCGCGGCTTCGACGCTGATGCGCACCCGATCGCCGGCGGCGAGCTTCGTATTCGCGGAAATGCGTTCCGGAACATACTCTCTCGAAGCAGCGTCATCATGAACAATGATGCGCTCGCCCGAATCGGCGCGACCGGCCGGACGCAGTCGCCAGATCGTCACACCCACCACCGACTCGGGCACCACGTTATCGATCGGCACACTCGGCGTGGCGATACGGTACTTGCTGCCGGAACGACGCCGGCTCGTCGTCTTACTTTTCGCCGGTGCGATGTACGCGGTGTCCCAAAGCTTGCGGGTCGCTTCATCAGAGTTTTGCGCCACCACGAGCGAGCCCGCAATTAACGACAGCAGAATCAACCCGAGTATCACTCTCATAACTCACCTCCACTCACCTTGCATCACGAACGCCGCCCAGTAATAAGGCGACTCCCACTGCTTCACTCGCAACATTTCGATCTGCGCCGCGCGCAATGCCGCTGCGGGCGACTTCTTGTTCTTCAGCATGCCGGCGTAAAGATGCTGCATCAGTCCGGCAGTCGCTTTGTCGTTCACATTCCACAGACTCACGACCACGCGACGCGCACCGGCGTACATGAATCCGCGCGTCAGGCCTTCCAGACCTTCACCTTTGACGTCTTTCCCCAGCCCAGTTTCGCACGCGCTCAACACGACCAACTCCGCCGGCAATTTCAGATTGTAAATATCGTGCGTGCGGAGAAATCCGTCCTGCGGTTTCCCTTGCTCGTCCACTAGCGAGAGCACGATGGCGGAGAGTCCTGCTCGCGATGTGTCGAGATAACCGTGCGTCGCAAAATGGACATAGCGGTAGTTACTCAACTCACCGCTGGTGGCAATCGATCGATTAGCACGAAAGTCAACAGCGCGCAGGTTCGCGCCGCCCGGCGCCGCGGCCAGAATGCTATCCGCTTCCTGTCGCGTAAACGGCAAGCGCCGAATCCTGAGCTGACCCGAGCCACTGCCTGTGTGCTCAATGATGCGCGTGTCGTCGGTTGTCGCAACGCCGGCTGCGTGAGACTTGAACCGCGTGTCACCTGCGGAAAACACCGGATCCGCGATCACCGCCACGGCTTTTGGGGCGAGCTTGCGATTCGCGAGTGTCTGACGCTGGATCGCCAACGACGACGCTGAGGGAAGACTCACTAGTTCGTGATCGACAATGATCGGTCGACTCGATCCGGGCACAGTCAACGCGGCAAACGGCACATACTGCAACGCGCCATCAGCAATCACTACCAATCGTTTCGTGCCGAAGTCAGCCGCGGCGGGCGCTAGTATCAACCGGCCCAGATCAGTAGAGGCTTTCGCAAACTCCGCATCCGCCTGGGCTATGCGCTGCCGTCGCTGCTCGGGCGTTTCCAGTGCCTTCACTACACTGCGGGCAGTGAGCGACTGGTAAACGTGCTGGGCAACTTTCGCGATGTCTTCACCTTTCGGCAGAGCGAAAGTCTTAAGTGAGTGCTGCGTGACCGCCCAGAGATAACTACGCTCCTCGCCGAGCGAATACTCGAGCAAGATCGTGTTCGGCTCGAGCAGTTGCTGAATCTCTTCCAGATCAAGCGGCTGTGGCTGCGTCAACGCCGCATACGCCGGACTCTCCTTACGAATCGCGACCTGCACCT
>DATJKO010000624.1:0-1980 GCA_035491355.1 Pyrinomonadaceae bacterium | reverse complement strand
AGTGATTGATTCGGCCGGCGTCATCTTCATGTGTGTGGACGCGAGCGAGAGGATCATCGTCATTGAAGGCGTGGGCGAAGAACCGGGATTAAAGTCGGTCGCCAGTACTACAGCCAGACCGGCGTCGATCATTTTACGCGCAGCGGGATAACGAGTCGAACCCAACGCGTAAACAGAGCCTGGCAGCAGCACTGGTTGCACTCCGGCTGATTTAAGTGCTGCGATTCCTTCCGCGTTGGTATGTTCGAGATGATCCGCGGTAATTGTTCCCAGTTCAGCGGCAAGTTGGGAGCCTCCCGACAACGACAGTTGATCCGCGTGAATTCTTAACCCGAGTCCGTGACAGCGTGCGGCCGAAAGAATCTTCCACGATTCGTCGGTAGTGAACACGTTCTGTTCGCAAAACACGTCCGCGAACTCGGCGAGTTTTTCCTGCGTGATGCGCGGCAACATCTCGTCAATCAGGAGTGAAATGTATTCGTCACGTCGGGCGGAAAACTCTTTCGGGATCGTGTGCGCGCCGAGAAAAGTCGGGACGTATCGCAGCGGCGTCTCTTCGTCGAGCTTGCGGATCGCGCGCAAGATCTTGATCTCGTCTTCCAACGACAACCCGTACCCGGATTTTGCTTCGACTGTCGTCGTACCGCCGCGCAGAAACCACTCAGCGTAACGCTTTCCGGAGGCAACGAGTTCGTCGACACTCGCGGCGCGTGTTTGATTTACGGTTGACTGGATGCCGCCGCCACGAGCGGCAATTTGTTGGTAGGTAGCGCCGGCGCTGCGTTCTTCAAACTCGACCGCGCGGTTGCCGCCGAACACCGGATGCGTATGGGCGTCGACAAACCCCGGCATCACGACACGCCCGCCGGCATCGACCACTAACGTATCTGCATCAATTCTGGCTTTGATCTGTGACGCAGTACCAACCTGCTCGATTTCGCCATCACGAACAATTAAACCGCCATCTTCGATGATCTCAAGCTCCCCCATCTCCGTACCGACGCGCGGGCGTGCTGGTCCAGCAAGCGTCACGAGCTGCGAACAGTTAACAATGGCGAGTGCCTTATTTTCTTTTTCCGAGAACATAAATCGCGATGCCGATAGCGTTTGCTATTAATACCGTCGCAATGATCTTCAGCGCAAACGTTAACGGGCTTTCGACTTCGGTAATCGGAACAATGGCGAAGCGAATGTAGATGAGGGTAACGAGGAATCCCGAGGCACACGCGAGCTTGAGCCACCACGGCGCTTTCACGCCGAGCGCCTTCATGCCAAACAGCGGGATCGCGAAGAGAACCAAATACGTGAGTGCATAAAAAACGCCGCCCGCGTTGTCTATGAGTTGAAATGCTTCCTGCGCGTGAGCACCCCAAAGGCTCAGTACCGTGAGCACCGCAGTCACTGCACCGACAAACAGAATCGAATTCATCGGCGTCTTGTACTTCGGATGCAGACGGCTAAACCATCCCGGTAACAAACGATCCCAACCGGCCACCATCGGCAGCCGCGTGTTCCCGGCAAAATAGATACTCATCAACGCTATCGTTCTGACGGTGATCCCGAGAATCGCGATCGAACCCACGGTTCCAACCCAGCCCAGGGAGCGAAACCCGATCGACAGTGTTTGCGGGATTGGTCCAATCACGTCCGTTTGATCGCGCGGAACTAAGGCGAGCACCGAGCTGGTGCCGAGGATGAACATCACCGCGATGATCGGCGACGCGATGACGACGGATCGACCGATGTTTTTCGCGGGCGAACGCGTTTCGCCGGCGAGGATGGCAACGTATTCGAAACCGGTCAGAGCGCCGAGTGCGAGCTTGCTGGCGACGTTGATGTTGTACTCGGAGAACGTCGGAAGCTGGAGGAGAAAGGGACGGTATTCAAGCCCGCTCGCCGCGGAGAAAGCGACCAGCGGTAGCGCAATCAAAATGCCGAAAGTCATCAGGTGCACTAAGGCGCCGACGTTGTGAATCCATT
>DATJKO010000623.1:0-2423 GCA_035491355.1 Pyrinomonadaceae bacterium | reverse complement strand
AATGCCGACGGCCCACTGACAACGGACAACGGACAACGGACTAACCCTATATGTTTCGCCGCATACAACATGTTCACTTCGTCGGCATTGGCGGTATCGGCATGTCTGGAATCGCCGAGGTCCTCGTCAATCTTGGTTTTCGAGTCTCAGGTTCCGATCAGAAACGCTCTTCCGTCACCGACCGACTCCAGCAGATGGGTTGCGAGATCAGTGAAGGACATTCGGAAGAGAATGTTGGACAACCGCACGTGGTTGTTCGCTCAACTGCTGTGCGCGACGACAATCCTGAAATAGTCGAAGCGCATCGCCGTTCGATTCCGGTGATCCCACGCGCGGAGATGCTTGCTGAGTTGATGCGACTGAAGCCGCACACTGTGGCCGTCGCAGGCTCCCACGGCAAGACCACTACCACTTCGATGGTGGCGACAGTCCTCGGACACGCCGGACTTGATCCAACAATGGTTGTTGGCGGTGTGGTAGGCGCCTTCGGATCAAATGCGCACCTGGGCACGAGCGATTTGATGGTGGTCGAGGCGGATGAGAGCGATCGTTCGTTCCTGATGCTGACGCCGACAATTGCCGTAGTAACAAACATCGATCGTGAGCACATGGACTACTACCACGATATGGACGACGTTCGTAAATGCTTTGTCGACTTCGTCAACAAGGTCCCGTTCTATGGCTCCTCGGTGCTCTGTCTGGACGATCCGAACGTGCAGGCCATCATTCCACTGCTTGTACGTCGTCGTATGACCTACGGATTGAGCGCGCAGGCTGATGTCTCTGCTCATGGCATTCGTTACGACAACAGCTTTGGTTCGACGTTCACTGTCTGGCGCGGCACCGATGTCATCGGCGAAGTCTCGCTTCGTGTGCCTGGCATGCACAACGTCTATAACGCGCTGGCAGCCATCGCCGTTGGTTTCGAGCTCGAAGTGCCTTTTGATCAGATTGCGGAAGCGCTTCTCAGTTTCACGGGCGCAGGTCGCAGGTTCCAAACGAAAGGTGAAGTCAACGACATCATGGTCGTCGACGACTACGGTCATCATCCGACAGAAATTCGCGCCACGCTTGCGGCGGCAAAGTTGGGTTCAGGTGGACGACGAATCGTAGTGTTGTTTCAGCCACATCGCTATACGCGAACGCACGATCTGATGCAGGAGTTCGCGCGTTCATTCAATAACGCTGACGCGCTGTTCATCACTGACATTTACGCCGCGAGCGAAGATCCAATCGAAGGCGTAACTGCGGAGACGCTGACGAACGCAATCAAGAGTTTTGGTCACAAAGATGTTCGTTACATTGGCGCGCTCGAGAATGCCGCCGGTGCGCTCCGCGACTATGTGCAGCCGGGTGACCTTGTGTTGACGTTGGGGGCGGGCACAGTCAGTCGCGTTAGTGAACAGTTGGTGACGTTATTGCGCGACCAAGCTCAAGTGAAGTCTGTTTAAAGAATCATGTCGGCAGCGGAAGAAAAAATCAGACTTGCAGAGCGCGACGAAACGCTGGAACGTATCGCCGCGCAACTCGGCGTGCCTGCTGAACGCGGCAAGCGCTTCGCTGAGCTCACGAGTTTGCGTGTCGGCGGCGCAATCGATTGGGTGATCTCGCCGGAGACCGAGGAGCAAGCGGCGGCGATCGTTGAGGAGTTACGAAAGGCTGGAATCGGCTGGCGACCGCTTGGATCGGGCAGCAACGTTCTGGCTGACGACAACGATCACCATTACGTAGTGCTGAGTCTGAGTGAAATGAAAGGCAAAGTGGCGATCGAAGGCAACCTGGTTTCTGTTAGTGCCGGCTATTCGCTGCCGCGATTGTGCATCGATGTCGGGCGTGCGGGACTCTCGGGAATCGAAGGACTCGGGGGCATTCCAGGGACGGTGGGGGGCGCGCTTTGGATGAATGCCGGTGCCTACGGGCATGAGATCGGAACTGTCACCGAAACGGTGCGCGTCGCGCGCGAAGGCCGAGTTGTAGATATACCCGGCTCAAGCGTGCAGTGGAATTATCGTCACACTTCTTTCAAGGAAGGTGAGCTGTTGTTGGGAGCGACGCTGCGTCTAACGCCTGATGACCCGGAGCAGATCAAAGCGCGTATGGACGACGCCAAGAGCAAGCGCATGGCGACGCAACCTCATGGATCTCGATCAGCCGGATGCTTCTTCAAGAATCCGCCCGCGGGAACGATCGGGACGGGAAAAATGATCGACGACATGGGAATGAAAGGCGCGCGCCGCGGCAGCGCGGTTGTTTCGCCGGTCCACGCGAACTTCATCGTCACCGAAGGCGAGAACGCGCGCGCTGAAGACGCACTAGCGCTTGCTGAAGAGATTCGCGAACGAGTCAAAAGAGAGCAGGGTATTGACCTTGAGTATGAAGTCGAGCTCTGGCGTTCACACAAACCTGCGAGTGAGAAAGAAGAG
>DATJKO010000622.1:0-3575 GCA_035491355.1 Pyrinomonadaceae bacterium | reverse complement strand
GGTGCCCTAAGTTCAACTCTGCGTATCTCAGCGTTTCTTTGCGTCCGGCGGTTATTGCTTTTGACGATTCATTTACCGCAAAGACGCAGAGGAACGCGGAGATAAGCAGAAAATAAGGTTCAATTTAGGTCACTACTAGCGAGATCGGGCTCTATGGCCGGACTGCCGCTTCCTTGAGAATTGTGTTACGCGGATCGATCTCGATCCCGGTGGGAGACGCGCTCAATTGTATCGTCTCGACAAGTTCTTTGCCCGTTGGTTTCAGCAGGATCTCGCGGTTGCCGGCTTCGGTCCTGATCAGGACAGGAACGGGATCGAGAAACGCATCACCGGCGTGCACCTGTCGCAGGACCAGGCGCAGATCCCGCTTCTGTTGCCACTCCCATGACAGTTCGTACTTCGGATGTCCGGTCTCGTACACCCAGCGCCTGAAAAACCCTTTCAGATCTTTGCCCGAAGCCTTCTCGAGCGCGGCGCGCAGGTCTTCCGTGCCGGCGGTGCCGTTGATGTGGGCGTGGTAGTAATCGCGGATGCCGCGAAAGAAAGCTTCGTCGCGGAGCGACGAGCGCAACATGTGCAGCACCCACGCGCCCTTCTGGTAGTTGTTCGGGTTGAGAAGGGCCATCAAGTCTTCCGTGTCGGGATCGAAGATGGGGATGCGCTTTTTCTTCTCATAGCTGAACACGGTGTCGGCCGCCCCTCTCATGTACTGCTGAAACGCTGCTTCACCTTCGTAGCGTTGAATGAATATGCCCGCGAAGTACGTCGCGAAACCCTCGCTCAACCACAGATCAGACCACGTTGACTCCGTCACTGAGTCGCCAAACCACTGGTGCGCGATCTCGTGCGCGATCACACTCACTGTCCCGTTAGGAATGTCAAAACGGCGACTGATCTTCGCGGACGGTTTGGGACCGAACAACGAGCTGGGGAAGACGATCGCGCTGGAGTTTTCCATACCGCCAAACTGCGTCGCACCGACGATCATCGCCAGCTTTTCATACGGGTAAGGCGCAATGAGTTCGTTGAACAACTCGAGCGAGGGAATTGAAGGCGCGAAACCTTTCATCGCGACCGGGCGATCCGAATTGGGAACGTAATACACGAGTGGTGCGGGCGTGCGAGCGCTGGGTTCGAGTCGAGCAAACTGGCCCACGGCGATGATCATGCAGTACGGCGGAATCGCAGCGCCGGTCGAGTAAGTCCACGTGCGACTGCCGTTCGCTGTTGTCTGGACGTTCTCCAGCTTTCCGTTGGCGACCACTTCTTCGCGCGCGGCGGCAGTGATGTTGAAGGTGACGGTTGCTTTCGCTGAAGGATGATCGAGCGACGGGATCCAATGATGGACGCGGTTGGGCCAGTTGTCGCCCACCACCGAAGGCTGCCCGTCTTTGTCTTTCGTCAGGATCAATCCGTCCTTCGGCTTACCCTGGTAGACGACTTCGATGACGATGTTCGTTCCGGCATTCGCGAACTCCGCGAGCTTGATTTCGAGTTTGCCGTTGCGATGGGTGAACTCCGCCCGCTTCGCATCAACGGTCACACCGATTGTCTTCATATCACCGAAGTCGAGATCGATTACGCTCGTCTTCTTTAAGACCGCGACATCGATCCGCGCTTTCGCGGCGACGATCTCGGAGAGTTGATCGTTTAGCGTAAGGCTGACGGCGTAGTGCTTCGGTTGCCAGGCATCGATCAGTCGCTCAACGCGAGTAGCGAAGGCGATGGATGATGAAAGACAGAAGAGTGCAAGTAAGAGGAGTAGACGACGTGATTGTTTTGTCATGAGTTATCGAATGCCGAGCATCAGTAGCGCTGAGCGGTCGGACACTGTTCTTTCAGAGTCGAGCCAGTTTCGATAGGCTATCAGTTCCTCGTCCATGACGGGTCGATTGCCGAGACGCGCCGCGGGCGTTCGTTCGAAGGCGCGGTTGGTCAGCGCCATGTGTGCATTCCGCACCGCCAACGCGCGATTCGCAGCGAGGGCGCTTTCAGCCGATTCGACATCCGGAAAAAACTCGTCGTAAGCCATCAGATGCCAAACCGTGTCTGGTCCGTCGCCTTCGATGGCCAGGACACGGAGCAGTCCGAACCCGCTCTCGAGTTGGAAAATCAGGTCGTCACCCGGGTTGAAAATGTAATTTGCCAAACGAAAACAGCACCCCTAGAATCAGGCAATTCGCGATGAGCCAGTTCGATTCCAAGAAAGACTACTACGCTGTTTTAGGTGTCGACAAGGATGCCTCCCGGGTCGACATCGAGCGCAGTTACAAGCGACTGGCCGGAAAGCATCATCCCGACCGCGGTGGCAACGAAGAACGGATGAAGCTGCTTAACGAAGCTTACGGTGTTTTGAAGGACTCGAGTCTGCGTCGCGATTACGACTCGCTTCGAAGGCCAGTAGCTACTGCGACAGCCGCTGGCTTTGTTCGCGTCACGAATCCAACCGCCCGCGACGTTGGTGTCTTTGGTCATTGTCTCAGCGCCGGGCTGTGTTTGCTTGCCGGCCTGTTCCTGTTGTTGCTGCTGCGCCTTCAGTGGATCTGGTTTCTGTGGCCGCTCGCGATACTGGCGGTGTTCGTCGTCGGGTTTGGTGTGTTGCTGGCGCGCAGTGCGATGGTGAAAGTGAACCAGTCGCTGCCGGTGACGAATCGTTTCAAGCGACACACCAGGATTCAGGAATTCGCGTTCTGGGTCGTGATCATTACGGGTTGCTACGGCCTTTACCTGTTGATGTCGTGGGACGTGACGCGATGATCCAGGGTCTTGACCTGCTGTTTCTGGAAGTCAACAGCCTCGAAGAATCAGTTGCGTTCTATCAAGGCGTGCTGGGAATGACGGTCGAATCGATCAACGCCGGCGCGGAGCCACCGATGGCAAAACTCAGCGCGGGCGCGTTGAAGATTACGCTAGCGCAGAATTTGGAAACGATGTTGCGACGCGGACGCGGCGTTCACTTCATCATCAGCGTGACGGATGTTGACGAGTATTACGACCAGCTGATCGACAGAGGCGCCGACATTCTGCCGCCGGTTGACGAAGGTTGGGGTGGACGCTTCATCACGCTCGAGGATCCCGACAAGTATCGTTACTTCTTTGTCACCTGGGATTAAACGTTCATGCAATACGTAGAAAATCCGCCAAATCCGTGGTTAGTACATTCCGTCGAGTGGATCGGTGAGCCCCCGGAAACGAAGCTCGAAGTCTTCGAAGAAACCGAAACCCGCCACATCATCACTCACAACGACAGTCCCGACGTCGGTTTCGACTACACCGTCAACTGCTACCGCGGCTGTATTCACGGTTGCACTTACTGCTTCAGCCGGCCCACGCACGAGTATCTCGGGTACGGCGCGGGCACTGACTTCGACCGCAAGATCGTCGCCAAGGTGAACGCTCCGGAGTTGTTGCGCAAAGAGTTGATGAAGCCGTCGTGGAAAGGCGACGAGATCGTCTTCTCGTTTACTTCCGATCCCTACATTCCCCTCGAAGCGAATTACAAACTAACCCGGCGCTGTTTGGAGATCTGTGCCGAGTTTCGTCAACCCGTCGGCCTCATCACCAAGTCGGCGCTG